>DATDTO010000143.1:0-8584 GCA_035290825.1 archaeon | reverse complement strand
CTCTTTTAACATTCACCAATTAACCAAAAGGCGAGCGGGGATACTCCGAGTTCATCAAATTTAAAAACAAGAACTCGGAGAGGAAGCGAGCCGAACCAATGAATAGCGGGGATCATAAGGGGCGGAGCCCCTTATTGTCATTCTACACTATTTCTTGCAAACGGTGTAGAGCTGGTTGGGGGGGTCATGTATACACAACAGAAATTTTAAAACAAAAAATAGATTTGGCAAAACAGAATTTTAAGGAGTCTGGGCTTGAAAACATGATTACCTTATTTGAGAAAGACATAAAGAATGTTCTCAGAAGCTGGAGAAAATCTTTGCCAATCGATTTGATTTTCATGGATGCAGACAAAGAAAACTATCTAGTCTATTATGAAATGATGTTACCTTTATTGAGAACGGGGGGGCTTATTATAGTTGATAATGCCGGAAGAGTGAAAATGCCAGACGGAAGTTATGTGGACTGTAAGCACATACACAAGTTTGTTGAGATAGTAAAGTCAGATAAAAGAGTTGCAAGCACATATCTCGATTTCGATAACGGTATATTACTCGCTTATAAGAAGTGACTATTTGATACCTAACTGCTTATCCAAAGGTGGGTCTGAAAAATAAGCTCTCACATGAAATTCTGGATCCATCAGTTCCAACATCTCAAAATCCTCACGCCTTTTTATTAAACCAAACCCATTTTTTGGTAGGTATTTTTTCTTGAAATCTGGATAATTTGAAACAGTAAAATCTGCATCTCCTCTTTCAGCACGCGTAACATCTGGAATTCGTATTTTAAGTAGTTGTAATTTACCTGCTATTGTATCTAGCGGTTTGATTTGAAATAGAAGTCCAGTTTTCATCTCTTCTACAACCTTTCCAATTTTCAGTGCGGTTTCAATCAAATCATCATATTCCTCTTTGCTCTGAGAAAAAATACAGGCATAATTTACAGGCGCATTTTTCTGGTCTGTGTGTTTATCCTTCAAAGCGCGCGCTTGTTCAACAATTTCTTGAACCATTTTTTCCAGACTTTCCACATGCATATACTACCTATTTAATTTTGTCTAAATCTCCGTCAAGAATTATTGGTTTTATTCCGATAAGCTCTTCATAGTGCGGATGATTTTCTCCAATTTTGTTTAGTAAGAAAATTTTCTTTCCTAAATAAAATGCAATAGACAATTCTATCAAAGTGTTGGATCCAAAATAGCCTTTAACGCCCCTCTTTTCATGATTTATGATGAGAATGGCGTCGGATCCCTCTATTTTCTTAAAGTGATTTTTGGTCCACGTGGGCTTCATTTCCAAAAGCTTCTCTCTGCCGTGTTTTGCTTGATATTCTTCTTCTGTAATCAAATAATCCGGAGTGAATGCTTCATGCCCCAGTTTCTTCAGATGTTCCTGGGCCTTTTCCATTTCTTTACAGAACATTTGGCTTCCGCATATCGTGATTTTCATATTTATTTACCCACATTCTGTGCTTTAGTTTACAACATTAGTTGGCTTGCCCTTCAAGAAATTCTCAATGTTTTCAACAAATATGTTTTGTTTGTTCACGCTGGCCTCTTTGCTTATGTAACCAATAGGCGGATAAACTACGCAATTTTCGTATTTAGAAATTTTATCGAGATCTTCCTTTTTCATTTCATCAGAATGGTCAAGAATAAAAGTTATGCCCCCCCCATCGCGGTCAACCTTTGTTCCAGCGCACCCAAATCAACAAGTTCCATCGGCGAAGTATTAACAACAATTGCCCCGTTTTTCAGGGAATGTATCCTCTTTGCATTTAGGAAATTCTCTGTTTCTTTTGTCAATGCCAAGTTCAAGGAAATAATGTCGCTTTCTGTAAATAACCTATCAACATCTTCATATTTAATCCCATTAGATTCTAGATCTTTTTTTCTGCTTCTATTCCAATATTTAACATTTGCCCCAAATCCTTGGGCAATTTCTGCAACTCTCGTTCCGATTTTACCAGCACCAATCACGCCAAAAACCTTGTCTTTGATCTCAGTTGCAGAAAATCCTGATTCAGAGTAATTGCCTTCTTTTGCTTGTCTCTTTGCTCTTCCGAGGTGCCTAATATTCTTCAAAATTACTGCAAAAACAAACTCAGCAACAGATTCCGTAGAGTATCCAGGAACATTTGTGACAACTACACACCTGTTTTTGGCAACCTCAAGAGCAACTTTTCCGTATCCAGTGGCTAGAACTCCAATATATTTTAGGTTTGGTGCAGCTTTGATCCAATCTTCTGTAACTGGATTAAATTTTACAAGCAAGCAATCGGCGTTTGCAAGATGTTGCTTTATTTCAGGGCTGTCTTTTGGAAGAAATATTTTTTGTTCAGAAACAGAATCAATACGCTTCCAAAATTCCGGAGAAAGCTCGGATTCTTCAAAACCAGTCACCAAAATTTTCTTGAAAGCCATAATAAGAGTATGAGGTTAAAACTTAAATATATAGTTATAGGTCTCCGATGACACGCATAAGATTTACTTAACCAAACTAACCTTCTTCATCGTCACGGGTGTGACCGGCCCGTCGTCCTCGTCCCTGTCAACCAAACTGATCTTCTCAACCACATCATAACCTTCCACAACCTTGCCAAATATCGCGTGTTTGCCGTCGAGCCAAGGTGTTTGAGCCACTGTGACAAAGAATTGGCTGCCGCCTGTGTTGGGACCAGAATTTGCCATTGACAAAAGGCCGCTTACATTGTGCTTCAATCCTGGGGCAAACTCATCCTTGATTGTGTAACCAGGGCCGCCTGTGCCATCGCCTTTAGGGTCGCCGCCCTGTATCATGAAATCTGGGATCACCCTGTGAAAAACAATACCATTGTAAAACCCCTTCTCAACCAGCTTGATGAAATTTCCAGTTGTCAAAGGCGCCTTGTCCTCAAAGAGTTCAGCCTTGAAATTACCCATGCTCGTCTCAAATAAAACTTTTCTATTTCCCATATTAACACCATCCGCAGGTTGAGTTGCACAACCGCTGACTAATAATGTAGCGACCAAGGCCGCAAATAGCCATCTCATACAAGACTTTAATAAAACGGGAATAAATACTTTTACTATGCCTAAAAAAACTAAAACACTCCAAATAATCCACCTCCTCAAAAAACAATACCCAGATGTAAAGTGTAGCTTGGAGTTCAAAAACAATCTCCAGATGATGGTCTCTGCGATGCTATCTGCGCAGTGCTCAGATGTGGCTGTTAACAAGGTAACTCCGGCCTTGTTTTCTAAATTTAAGACAGCCAGAGATTTTGCAGATTCCAAAGTAGGAGAAATAGAAAAATATATCAAAACACTTGGCCTTTACAAAACCAAGGCCAAAAATATCAAAGCCTCTTGCGAACTTCTAGTTGAAAAACATAGCTGTCAGGTTCCTAATAAATATGAAGATTTGATAGAACTGCCTGGAATAGGCAGGAAAATTGCCACTGTTATTCTATCCACTTGTTTTGGTAAACTAGAGGGAATTACAATAGACACCCATAACATCAGGTTAGCCTACAGGCTCGGATTAACCAAACACAAAGACGCAAAAAGGATAGAGCAAGACCTCCTCCCAATTGTCCCAAAAAAATACTGGGACCAGTGGTCTTTGCTGATGATTTACCATGGGAGGGAGATTTGCAAGGCTAGAAATCCATTTTGTGGAAAATGTGTACTGAACAAGTTGTGTCCGAAAGTTAATGTGATAAAATTTTAGAAGTCTCTTCCAGGTAAAGCAGCAACCTTGCAGCAAAATCCTTTTGTATATATATCCTCCCGGCTTCCTATAGACTCAAGCGGGAATGGATACATCCCTTCTCTTTTTGTGCCCTCGGCGCACTGACCTTGTTTCAAATATTCATCGATTTCCTCTTCAGTGCCGCTGGCCTCTTCATCTGTGCATTTAGATAATTTGTCTGTATTGTTTTGGCTGGTTACATTTGGCACTGTTGCATTAGAATATAACTCCGGGCTCTTCACTGCTTCTGACACATCAGGCAAACGCGTGTTGTTTGGAGTTGTAGAATACTCTGGTTTGTTCTGTACACAACCGCTAAAAACCAATAACACTATCAATAAAATAAAATACTTTGTCATATCAAACTAAAGGTTGCAAAACCCCATAAGCAACCAATGCCTTCTCAATCAGGCTTATCGCAACAGCTGCTGTGATCAAACCCATTATCCTTGTCAATATTTTCAAACCGCTACTGCCAAGAACTCTTGATATTAGACGGCCGCCGTACAAGAAAAGGAAGCAGATAACGAAAACCGCAACCAGAGAGGCAGCAACAACCAAAAAACCAACTTGTTCTGAGAGATAAATAGACGTGGTTATTGCGCCAGGCCCAGCTAGCATTGGCGTACCAATTGGTACAATGGCATCAGAAGCCTTTAGCTCGAAATTCCTTGATTTTGCAGGACCGCCTTTAATAAAATCAAATGATAGAGCAAGCAATAAAATTCCTCCAGCAATCATAAATGCTGGAATAGAAATACCCAGTATGTTAAGTAAAGCCACACCGCCTGCAGCAAAAATTAAAAGCAAAACAAGTGCAGCAATACTGATTTCAAGCGCAGCCTTCCTCTGCATAGGCTTTTTGGCCTTCCCAAACATTATAAGGAAAATAGGTATAGCCCCAAAAGGCTCAATTATCGCAAAAAGTGTCACTATCGTGCTAATAGCATCTACTACCATAATATACTATTTTAATTGGAGCCTATAATAAATCTATAGCGTGTAAACCCTGAACTATCTCGCGACTATTTAGGTTAACTATGTTGTTTGAAATTGCTGTTGTGTGGACGTGGCTGGTTTTCATAGTTGAGGTGGCAGCGTTTTCAGATGCCCTAAACTTCAAGGAAAAAATAATAAGGATATCGAAAAAATTCAATTACACATACACGCCTTTTGCAAGCGTTATAATCGCCTTTAAGGGGATTGATCCAGGTCTCGAGGAAAACCTTGCTGCAATCCTAAAACAAGATTATCCAAAAAAGGAGTACATTTTTGTCCTTGATAATTTCAAGGACCCAACCTACAAAATACTGAAGAAGTTCAAAAGTAAAACTGTAAAAATCGCAATAGCCAGGTCAGTAAAAAACTGCCCAGGAAAATTAGCCGCCTTGATAACCGGTTCCAAAATGGCAAATGGTGAAGTCCTGGTTTTTGGCGACTCCGACATCAGACCTGGGAAAAACTGGTTATCAGAGCTTGTCAGGCCATTAAAAGATTCTAGTGTGGGAGCGGTAACAGCGTATAGGTGGTATTTCCCAACAGACAAAAACTTCGCCTCTCACCTACGCTCTGCGTGGTCCAGCATAGGTTACTGGATGATGTTGGGCAAACATACCTTCGTCTGGGGTGGCAGTTTTGGGTTGACCAGAAAAAACTTTGATAAGTTCAAGATAACAGAAAGGTGGAAAACAGCGATTGCAGATGATGTGGAAATCTCCAGAGCATGCAAAAAGTTTGGCTGCAAAATCCAATTTGTACCCACAGCTGTTGTGGGGACTTTTGAAAATTGTACATGGTCTCAACTAAAAGAGTTTTCCAATCGCCAAACGTGGCTGTCAAAGTTAGGCAGCAAAAAAGGCGCAAGAATAGGATTATTTATTTACTCCACACTCAACTTCATGTTTCTGACAGGTGTACTGTTTTTAGCTGCTGGTTTCTGGAAGCCATACTTGCTAACTCCAGGATTGGTGATCGTGCTGTTGCAGCTAATCGCGCCTGTGCGCGCCTACCTGAAACAAAAGGCACTGGAATTTGCTGTTCCACACTACAAACCATACTTCAGACAAAACAGATTGCGCTCTCTTGTAACTGAATTTCTAGTCCGTCCTCTTGGCAACTACAACCTCATCAAAGCAAAATACATGAAAGGTATAGAGTGGAGAGGCAGGAAGTATTCCGCAGACATTTAAAGCGTAATCTATTCAAAGACTATTATATGAAATTTGTCATGTTCCATGGGTCCTTTGGCAGCCCTGAAGGAAATTGGTTCCCTGAGCTAAAAGAAAAGCTATTGCATTTTGGTCAAGAGGTTATAGTACCTGATTTTCCAGTTGAGAGTTGGGAGGAATTGACAAATAATCCTGAAAAATCCCTCAAACAGAGCTTGGATAGTTGGTTAGCAGCCTTTGATAAAATTTACAAAACGTTTAAAAAAGATGATAAGTTGTGTTTTGTTGGCCATTCCCTTGGATGCCTCTTCATTCTGCATGCAGTTTCAAAATACAATATAAAACTTGACAGCGTAATTTTTGTGTCCCCATTTCTAGAGAAATTAAATAAGCAGTGGCAGATTGACTTGGTAAACAAAACATTCTATAAAAAGGATTTCGACTTCGAAAAGCTGAAGGCCCTTATACCAGTTTCTTATGTCCTATATTCAGACAACGACCCATATGTAGACAAAAAATACCCATTAGATTTTGCTAAATCCATAAACAGCTCACCGATATTTGTCAAGAAGGCAGGCCACATGAACCTGGAGGTCAACCTAAATGAATTTCCTCTTGTGTATGAGCTGTGCAAAACAAGGCTCGACCTTTCCTTGTATCAAAGCTATCTTGCCCATAGGAGAGAGCTTTTTTCAGTTGATTACACAAAAGGAAAAACAGAGGAGATAATATTTATTGACCCCAAAGACGTGTTTGATGAGGGTGTATTCCATTTCAGAAACCTCAGAAAAAGCGGCTTCTGCACGTTTTATACAGCTTTGGACTTCGCAGACCCAACGTCAATATATATGGTAGAAGCTAGAAAAGCTGCCAAAAGAATAAACGACCTTACTAGGGTTTTTATAATAAGCAAACTCTCAGACATGGAAAAAGAGGCGTTTAAGCAGCAGGTAAACCTTGACGTCCAATCTGGGATAAATGTCTACTTCTGTATGTTTGATTTGGTCAGGGATTTGACAGAAGTGGATTTTGGTATTTGGGACGAGGATTATTTGTGTATTGTTAATTTCGACAAGAGCAAAGTAACGGGGGTAAAACTAACAAGCAGGAAAAAAGACATAGCAGAATCAATAAAGTGGAAAAATAAAATACTCAAAGCAGCATCGAGGATAAAGTCAGAGTCGGACATTGAAGATTTCAAAAGAAGATTAAAGTGATTTTATTAAATCTATAGTCTATTTAAAATCAAAATACAAAGATTACTATGCCTTTAGAAGTTATAGTGGGATCGATGTTTTCTGGAAAATCCGAAGAGCTTATTAGAAGGGTCAGGAGATCAATAATCGCTGGCCAGAAAGTCCAGGTTTTCAAGCCAGGAATTGACGCTAGGCGAAGCTTGTACCATGTAACAACATATGATGGGATAAGGATAGATGCCTTTCCTGTGAAGGATAGCAAGGAAATATTGGAGAAACTGGAAAAGGATACTGATGTTGTTGCAATCGATGAGGCACAGTTTTTTGATGATGGTGTAATAGAGACAGTCGAGCTTCTTGCAAAGATGAACAAGATAGTAATAGTATCGTGCCTAAACCTCGATTTCAGGGGCGAGCCATTCCCATTAAAAGAGTCAAAGAAAAATATTGGAGAAATTATCACGCGCGCAGACACAGTGGATAAGCTAACAGGCATATGCACACACAAAGTGGATAAAGAAGGTAAAATAACCATCTGCGGTGCTAGAGCTGTATTTACACAAAGAATAATCGATGGAAAGCCAGCCCCTTATGATGCGCCTACAATACTTTTGGGTTCGCAAGAAGCATATGAAGCAAGGTGCCGCGACCACTTTCTGACACCAGGAAAACCAGAGAACAGCTTGACTAAGTTTATTAAATTCTAGACTGGAGAAAAAAGAAAACATTTACTTAATAACTCAATATGATTTCAGAAAAATCGGCTGGGGCAATACTCTTCAGGAAAGAAGGAGAAACAAGATTATATTTATTACTCAACTACACTGGTGGCCACTGGGATTTCCCAAAAGGAAATATTGAGCAAGGCGAGAAAGAAGAGGAGACAACAAAAAGGGAAATACAGGAAGAGACAGGGATATCAGACATTTCTTTTTTTCCTGGTTTCAAAGAGAAAATAAGATACTTCTACAGGAGGGAAGGCCAACAAGTTAGTAAAGAAGTAATCTACTTTTTAGCTGAGACAAAAATAGCTGAAGTAAAAATCTCCTGGGAACACAAAGGCTTCGAATGGCTGATGTTTAAGGACGCCTTGGAACGAACAACATTCAACAATAGCAAGGCAATCCTTAAAAAAGCAGAGGAGGTTTTATCCGGCTCAAAAGGACTTGGTAAATTTTTACAGAAGTAGCTAGTCACCGCCACCATACCTACCTTTTTTAGTATACTGTGATGATTTAGAGCTGTAAACACTTCCAGAGCCGCCTACATAGCCGCCAACAGATTTTTCTCCCCCATACCTTCCTAAATTTCTGCCTTCTCCATACCTGATTCCCTGCTTCTCAAGCCTGTTCTGTTCCAGTTCAAAAATAGTGCCTTTAACTGAAGAGCCTTCAACACTGACGCCTGTGAGAACAGCGCCAGAAAAGTCGGAGTTGTCCAAATCACATATTGACAAGTCTGCGCCCGTGAGGTTTGCCCCGA
>DATDTO010000142.1:0-4635 GCA_035290825.1 archaeon | reverse complement strand
CTCTTATAGCTCTCCAATAAACAGTTTGTCTCGCGTCTACTGCTCTTTGATACAATCTTTTAAATTGTGTTTTACATTGTCCCAAACTACCAACATGAAAAAATTCTCTTGGTTTGGTAATTGGATCAATGACAAATCTATCACCTGGATTTGGATACTCTACTTCTATAAAAAAATGCATTTCTTTGTCTGTAGCATATGCATGTTCCAAGTTTTCTGTTCTCGGATTTGTAGCACTCATTATTCTTGGATTGTATTCCGAAGCCTCTTCCAAGAATCTTGGGAACTCTCTGCAAACGTACTGGGCACAACCTCTGTATTTGTATTTTCTCCAGTTGTCCCTGCTAACCAATTTTCCAATTGACATGATGCATAATACTCAGAAAGTTTTAAATTTGGATCAATTTGTATAACAGTGTTATATATGTCTATTAATCTTTCTTTCTAATTCTTGGTTATGAAAATAATTTTGCACATAGATCTCGACTCCTTTTACGCTTCTGTGGAGGAGAAGAGGAACCCAGAGCTAAAAGGCAAAGCAGTGGTTGTCTGTGTGTTTTCTGGGAGGACAGCAGATTCCGGGGCTGTAGCAACAGCAAATTATGCTGCGCGGGAATTGGGAATAACGGCAGGGATTCCAATCTCGCAGGCAAAGGAGTTAGGTAAAGATAAGGCAATTTACATACCAACCGACATCCCATACTACAAAGAGGTTTCTGACAGGATAATGGATATTCTTAGAGAATACTCTGAAAAATTTGAGCAAAGAAGCGTAGACGAAGCTTATCTGGGTGTTTCCGACATTGGGAGTTTTGAAGGCGCTAAAAAGATAGCTGAAAAAATAAAGCAGGAAATTTTTGAAAAGGAAGGGATTACTTGTTCAGTTGGAATTGGTCATAACAAGCTGATAGCAAAGATGGCAGGGAAAGTAAAGAAGCCAGATGGTTTGACTTTAATAAAACCAGAAGAGGTAAAACCATTCCTAAATCCACTTCCAGTCAAAAAGCTTTTTGGTATCGGACCAAAATCCCTTGAGTTCTTTGAAAAGGCAGGGATAAAAACAATTGAAGATCTGGCAAAAACAGATGTTAATGTTTTGACAAAACAATTTGGAGAGAAAAAAGGTAAAGAAATCTGGGAAAAAGCAAATGGGATAGATGAAGATGAAGTACAGGGAATTGAAAAACAGCAGATATCGAAGCTTGGGACCCTGAAGGAGGATACAAATGATTTGAAACCAATTTCTGAAAAGGTAGATGAGTTTGCAGAAGGTCTAAAAATCAAAATCATCAGGGAAGCGGTAAAATTCAAGACCGTAAGCATAATCGCGATTTTAACCAACTTGGATACTCAAACAAGAAGCAAAACTCTCGACAGCTTTACTGATAGTATAGATGTTGTAAGGGTTGAGGCAAAAAAGCTATTCCAAGAATTTCTGGGAAAAAATCCTGACAAAAAGCTTAGAAGGTGTGGTATACGGGTTTCCGGTTTTGATAGAGATCAAAAAGCAGAAAGCAAACAACAGAAAACTTTGTTCAGCTTTGGTAAGTAACAAAATCAAACCTTGCTCAAAATCTCAGCAACTTTACCCTGACCAATAGTCAAAATAAACGGCGCAAGCTTTGGGCCCCTTTCCTTTCCCAGCAAGGCCAGATAAACAGCCTTGAAAAACTCAGGGGCTTTTAGATTGTTTTTGTTTGATATTGTCCAAAACAGATTATGCAGTTCCTCATCGTCGATATTCTTTTTCAGATTTTCCTCTAAATCTTTCAAAGCTTTTATTTGATTTTCGCTCAGCTGGCTTCTAACTTCATCTGAAACTTCTGTTTTTAGAATAATCTTAGCTTCTTCTGGAGCATATGTATTAATCCAATTTTTTGCAAGTTCTACCCTTTTCAAAACCACTTCCTTATCCTCCTTTGTGCAATCCGGTTTAACCATTTTCAAGCTCTCCACCAACTCCAAAATCTTTTTTGGGTCTGAATAGTATTGTGAAATCAAGGAAGCGAATGGATAGGATATCCTCGTTGGGATTGTTTTTGGTATGTGAGGTTGTGACATGAAGTAAGACCTTTTCAGGCTTTCGGCATCTTTTTCGTTTTCAATTTTCTCTGCACCAAAATACAGCCTCTCCACCTTCTCAAAGTCCTCAATTAGCAGGTGTATATTTTTTAAGTCAAGGTCACGTTGCCTTCCAGGCCTCTTTGTGTAGAAATATAAGAACACTTCTGGCTCCATTATCTTCAGCATGTCCTGCACGATATAGACATTACCTTTTGATGCAGACATCTTCTCCCCATTGATTAGGAAAAACTCGTAGACGAAAGGTATTGGTGGCTCAAAATCATAAACACTTTTTGCGATTTCCTGTCCGGATTTCCACGATCCCTCATAATGGTCCTTTCCAAAAGGCTCAAAATTGGTTTCGCAAATCCCCCATTGTGCAGGCCATTCAAATCTCCATTGAAGCTTGCCCTCCGACCATGGGACTTCTCCTGTGAAGCCGCAACCCTCTGATTTCTTCTTCTTGATTGATTTTCCGCCGCAAGTAAACTGGACTTTTTTTGATTTCAAATCAAAGCCCGAAATGTTTGCAAGGACCCCGCAGTTTGGACAGATCGCATCAAAAGGCATGTAATCCTTTGATTTGCTTTCTTGGTATTTGTTGCACAGCTCGCCTGACAAATCTTTCTGCTCAAAAACGTTTTTTATGTAAGGGTCAAAAGCCCCTTGTTTATACCAATTATCGTTTGTGTATTCCTCTGGTTTTATCCCTAGAAGCGCTAGGCCTTGGCTCCACAATTTCGCAAAATGGTCAGCGTAGCTCTTGCAGCAGCCAAACGGGTCTGGCACCCTTACTAACGGTTTGCCCAAATGCTTTTTCAGTTCAGGGAATTTTTCAGAAGTAAACCATTTCCCATCCAAGTCTGCAATCCTCGCCGGCACATCTTTTAGAGGGTCCCTGTCATCACTCGTGTTGACGAACCTTGCTTTGACACCTTTCTCAACAACTGATTTGTAAACAAAGTATGCTCGCACAGGGTCGTTCAAATTCCCTATATGCTTTCCGCCAGATGGGGTCTGACCGCTCCTCACGCTGACGATTTTACCTTCTTTTTTTGCCCTTTCTATAACCTGATCCGCAAGCTGATCTGCCCAAAACAAGCTGGAAACCGACTCGGTCGGTTTCGTTCCATTTTGGCTGTCTTTGGTTTCCATAAGATAATTATGAACTACAAGGTTATATTTTAGTGTGAGCAACCTTCCATAAATGCTCAAAATGGCTTCTGTATGTTTCTGCTGTTTGGATGTTCTCTATCATTATAGCAGTTACCGGTGTTCCCCAGGAAACTATCACAACTTTGTCACCGTAAATAAATGTGTTAGCGGGATTGAATTGACCTTCTTCAAGAAACCTGTATTCTGTTGTAGGCGCTGTGTTTTTGTTGAATAAAAATATACCCTCCTTTTTCAGGGTGATTATCCTCTCCTTTATCCCGCTCTTTTTCAAGTCCCTAAAATACTGCATCATAAAAATTGGCAGCTCATCTTGGTATTTCTGGTCATCTATTCCGGTCACAAGAACTTCTCTTTTTGTTTTTAATATGTCTTTCAAAAAATACTTCAACCCCTCTTTTCCCTTGAAAACCTCAACTTTAGTATCCTCTTTCTGCGATTTTTGCATCGCTAGGAGTTCTGGAAGAATACTGTCAACCTCAGCTTCCTGTTCCTCCAACGCGCGTTTTTTCTCTTCCAGATAATGTTTTATTTTTTCAGGCGAAGTTGCTTGGAAATACTTTTTCGACCCTTGGTATACATGTGTAATCAAACCCTTTTCCATAAGCCTTTCCAGTTTGTCATAAACATGTGTCCTGTATATCCCTGTTTTCGTGCTCAGCTCGTATGCTGTGATAGCACCAGTTTTGAGTAGCGTTGTGTATATTTTTATCTCATTATCTGCAAGGCCTATTCCTTTCAAAATCTTTGCTTCCATAATACACCTTTATTCAGTATGCTTAAATAGTCGTACTAATATGGTACGACATATATTGATATCCAGAGAAACATGTTACTAATTATAAGTGATAAATATGACAGATAAATCTTGGCTAAACACACCGGCATATGTCGGTGCGAGCAGAATCAGCATAAAAGGGAGCCCTGCTAACAGGCTGTTTTTTGTTTACAGGACAGTTGGCTGCGAGTATGACAAAAACAAAAGGGGCTGCACGATGTGCAATTTTGCAGAATATGCAAGCCCAGATGTGACAGGAGAGAACTTGAATGCCCAGCACAATCAAGCCCTGGAACTTTTGATAGGTGGTGAGTTTGAGCATTTTGATTTAGCTACGATTGGAAATTTCTACAATGATAGGGAAATATCACCAGAAACTAGAAGGCAATTATTGTCCAGAACAGCCCCCATGCCAGCAGTGAAGAGGGTTCTCACAGAGTCAAGAAGAGGGTATACAACAGCAGAAAAGCTGAGGGAAGCCAGAGCTTGTTTGAGGGAAGACCAAATTCTGGAATTCGCATTTGGCTATGAATCTGTTAATCCGGAAATAAGGAACGGAATTCTGAATAAAAAGGTTCCCGAAGAGCATTTGGACGAAACAATACAAATGTGTCGAGAGG
>DATDTO010000141.1:0-3817 GCA_035290825.1 archaeon | reverse complement strand
TAGCCATGAAAGACTTGCCTTTGGCAAGCCTGTGGAAAGTAGCACGTATAGACTCCTTGAAAGACCACTCAGATCCGATGAAGGATATTTGTGATATTCTCCGGCGTACGCTCTTCCAGATGAATTCTATCGGATCCAGATCAGGCGAATACTTTGGAAGGAAGACCAGACTTATCCCGATTCTCTCAGCAAACCTCCTTGTTTCAGCAGCCTTATGCTGCGGGGCATTGTCCCAGAAAACCACAGTATGCTTCCCCGGGTTCTTGTCCTTTATCTCGCGCAGGAATCCTCTCACACTGGGAACTTTTGAGTTCTCATAGAACTCAAGGGCAGATTTCCCGTTTATTGGGTAGAACCCAAATGTGTTTGCCCTGTATTTGGTTGTATTCTTTGTTTTGGTTGGCTTTCCAAAAGACCAAAACCTTTGCCTGTTGTCAGCTGTCTGTGGAGCTGCTTCATCCATGAAGCCGATGACTGTATCTGAAGGCAAACCATTTACAGCGTCTTTGATTGATTGTATAAGCAATGCTTCTGCATTGGCTGGTTTTCTGTAATCTAAGCTGTAAGGTTTTGCATAGTTCATGCCAAAGCCCCTGAGCGTCCTTGAGATGTGCCTAAGGCTGTATGTTATTCCAAAATCTTTTTTGATAAGCGATCTGACTTCCTGAGTGAGCCAATTGCCTTTGGATTTCAGGCTGTCTTTCAGTTGTTCTGTCTGCTCATTTGTCAATTTTGCTGGAGTTCCTCCAGCAAAGTTTGGGCTAAGGCCTTCACGGCCTTTTTGGTTCCAGAGCGCGAGCCAGTTGTACCCGCTCTGGACAGCTATGCACATTATATTGCAGGCTGTTTCCACGTTATAGTCCAAATATAGCAGGTGAATAAACAGAAGACGTTCATGGACATATTTGTCCTTTTCTTTTTTGATGAGCTTCCTTAGCTCATCATCTGTGACATGCTTTATGAGATCTTTCATGTCTCTTTATTGTGGATGTTCATCTCTAAATTGTTATTCCAAAATGTTTTGGCGGGGACTATAAATGGAAAATCTACAAGCACAATATTTTTTTGAGAAACCATACTTAACTTTTAAGGTATTCATCCCAAATATCATCTGCTTTGTTTAGCCAGAGTTTTTTGAGCGATTGTTCTGAGATTCTGAACAAATTTTTGAAATCGTCTTTAACATTTTTTTGAATAACAGAAGGCTTTTCGAGCATAATTTTCCCGCCTTCCTCTATCAAGAATAACTGATCCCCTGCTTCTATGCCAGATTGTTCTCTAACATCAGCAGGTATAGCTATCTGGCCTTTATCTGAAACTTTTACAAGTTTTAATATCATATACAAAGTAAGAATTTTCTTACTTATAAAGGTTTGTCAAAATTTATTTTAAGAAGAAAAGCAATCTAGCTAAAGCTCTTACCGCAGCCACAGCCGGATTTTGCCTGGGGATTTGTGATTTTGAAGCCAGAACCTTGCAAGCTGTCTACAAAATCGATTTGTGCCCCGCTGACCTTTTCCATGCTTTTTCTGGAGACGAGGATTTTGATCCCGTGCTGCTCTAAAACGATATCTTCTGGGTTGTTGGCTTCAACAAATTCTAATCCATAAGTAAAGCCTGAGCAGCCACCTGGAGTAACTCCAAATCTTAAGAAACTGCTTTTGCCTTGGGATTTCATCAACTCTAAAACTTTTTTAGCTGCTGTTTCTGTTAATTTTGGTTCTGTGAAAGCCAATACTTTTCCTCCTTCCACATGAGCTTCTTCACCAGACTCTTTTTTAGAAATAAAATCATTAGCTTCCTGTACCATAGAAGCTATCTCTTCGTCTGACATTCCATGGCCTCGGGCGCCAACGCCAATTGCTTCCATTGTGTTGACACTGCAACCTATACAGCTCAGGCCGTGCTTGCCGAAGATCTCAGCTACTTCAGGCCATTGGCTAATCACGTCGCCTACTGTCATATTCTCATTAATTGTATTCTGGGTCTTTGTTTGCATATTCCTAAGTTTAACCTAAAGGTATATAAAATAAAAAATGAAAGAAAAGGGCTGAAAACTAGCCGCCACAGCAACTGCCGCCTTGGGATTCTTCTGCTTCAGCGCCGCCGCAACAGCCGCCTTTACTCACGGATTTGTCCTGACCGGTTAGAAGGTTTGTAATTGTTATAAGGTCTTTTTGGGCTTGCGCGTGATGGTCAAATTCGGCTGGATGCTGACCTCTGTCAGCGTCGACCATTATCGGGACTTTTCCTCCGCCTTCCCTAACCTTATCTTCGTGGGCTATTTCATCATAACTCCAGTCAGGTTCTATTGTTGGTTTTGTCAAGGTTTTCCTGCACCTGTTGAAGTTGTCAACTATTCCTTTTATTTGTTCAGGTGTGAATTTCCTGTGGTGCTTGTCGTCAGAAAGCTTCTTGCCTGTTTTCTTTTCCCATTCTGCTGCAGGTATGCTGAATTTTCTTTGGATCTTATCCCTGTAGAGTTCTGGGATGACATTGAATGTGCAGAAAGGCAAGATCCTTCCGTCAGGTGTTGCATAATGTATGTCGCATTTGTGGATCCTGTCCAGATCCCAGTTGTAAGGGTCCTGGAAGTGCATCATCCCTATAAAGAGACTGTTGTGGTGGAAATCTGCCATACCGTGGTAATTGCCACCGCCGATTGTGCCTGTCAACATTTTTGAGAATTTCAGGTTTTTATGCTTCTTTTCCTTGTCTATGTACTTGCCTATGTTCATCACCAGTTTTCCTAAAACCCAATATTTCTTGACATTCCTGTGGTTAGAAGAGTTTAGTTCCCTTGTAAGCTCGCCGAGGTAATCAAAGAAACCTTCGATATCGAAAAACCTGGATATTGGGACAAGCTTGCCCTTTTCTGTATCTTTGAAAACGTATGTAGCCATGCCGCATGCAAAGTGGATAGAAAGCCTGTATTTTGGCTCCTGTTTGACAGCTTCAATAAAGTCAGTTACTTGTTTTGCGCATGGGACTGGGAAGAAATCTTCCCTTCCTATATCGCCGTCTGTTTGAGCTTCTATTCTTTTGATTGCGCCTGGGATTGTGATTCTCTGGTTCATCCTTAACTTCTCTGGCATTCTTCCTACAAGGGATACAGGTTGGAAGTTTACTGACCTCACTACATGGATATTTTGCTCACCGAACCTGATTATGTCGCCGAGTTCGTGATCATTTATTCCACCGATGACTGTTGGGACAAGGACAACGCCTATCCCTGCTTTATGGCAGTTTTCTAAAGCGCCCTGAGCTTCCCAATAATTTTTTGGGTTTGTCTGAGGTGACATCCCATCAAAGGACATGTAAAGGTTTGAGACACCTGCCGCCCTTAATCTGACTGCTAAATCAGGGTCTTTGGATAGGTTGATGCCGTTTGTATTGAGTTGGACGTGTTTGTAGCCGATATCTTTTGCTATTTTTACGATTTCTGGCAGATCCTCTCTTAGAGTTGGCTCTCCCCCTGTGAACTGGACTGAGTTGCAGCCGACAGGCTTTTCATCCCTCATTCTTTGGAGCATGAACCTTATCTGCTCTTGTGTTGGCTCGTAAATTGGCTCGCCTTCTTTTGCATAGAAGAAACAATACCAACAGGTCAGGTCGCACCTGTTTGTTACGACGATATTGCCTAAACCTGTGTGGGATTCGTGTTCTACGCATAGACCGCAGTCATTTGGGCAGTCTATTTCAAACTGTTCTTTATCGATGTTAGGGTTGAGAATTTTGATGCCTGGATCCTGGAATCTCTCTGCTTTCTTATACATTTCATAGTCATCCCAGTAAAGCTCTTTGGTGACACCGTGCT
>DATDTO010000140.1:0-2226 GCA_035290825.1 archaeon | reverse complement strand
CTATATCCCAGGCAAGACTCATATTAACGACTTTTACATTTTGTTTGGCCATGTAATCCGCCGACTCAACAAATCCATCGAACATATTTTCTATAACGATGGGTAAAATTTTACATCCCGGGCAAACACCCTCAAAACCGTCTCCATTACCCGCAATAATGCCAGATAAGACTGTTCCATGGCCCCTTGTATCAGACACATCACCTGAATCTGTTCCAAAATTCCAGCCGTGAATGTCGTCGACATAACCATTTCCGTCGTCATCTGTATTATTCCCAGGAATTTCAAGGACGTTGGTATAAACGCTGTTTGCTAAAGCTGGATGTGTAAGATCAATGCCTGTATCTATAACAGCAACAACAACTTCTGGGTTACCGGTTTCTATTCTATGGGCATTTTCTAAATTAATGTCAGAGCCAATTTTACTTGGCATGTCGAGAATAATAGTTGTTTCTTTTGTTCTTTTGTTAAATTCATAGGCTTTGAAATGGTATTGCCCGTCATTTTTTTTCCACCACATATAGTCTGTTGGAGGAAAAGATTCATAAGGAAAAGTTTCTATTTCTGATTCCTGTGTTTTAATTGGTATTTCAAAATTTGGCACAACATGTGTTATGGAAGGGTTATTTTTCAGTACTTCCATCATTTCCTGAGCGCTTCCCTCAAGTACTTCTACTTCAAGAATGGCTCCATTGAGCAAGGGTTTTATTTTTATCTGACCCAATTTTGAAAGTGCACGGCTTAAATCAAATTGATTTTTAAGACTAACAAAGAACACGTTTCGTGAACTTGGAACAGCGAGAGCTGAAACTGCGTGAGAAGTAAGAATAAATGCCACAAAAACTATGCTGATTGTACTTGCGATAACCCTATGTAACTTCATTGTACCTCCTCTCTCAATGAGGAGTTCACAAGTGCAACATGGGTGCCAAGACCGATAACTTATTGAAACATTTAGTTTTTCTTAAAATTAAGAAAATAAATAGTGGATTTTGTTGGAGAGAGTTTTGACATGAGTAGCTTAAATAAAAGGCAACACAATAGATTTGGTAGATAAAATCAAAGAGTTAGATCATTTTGTAATTTATACCTGGATAGACGTGAAAATATTATTACTGTTTGGAAAGAAAGATTTTAATTTGATTGCCTGTATTGGCTTGAACAATAAAATCCCATCTCAACTTAACACTTCCATCTCGCTCGATCATTCCCGAAGGGGGATTGGGGAAGGGGGAAGCCTGTTCAAAGGCTTTAACTGCCGCGTCATCAATATCAGGATACCCTGAGGATGACACAACAAACACATTTTTGAGATCACCATTGTTTCGCAGTTGAATTCTTAATTTTGTAACAAGATCTCTATCAGCAAGTGCTTGTTGGCCTGTACGGTATCTTTGATCAAAAGTTTTTTGTAAATGTTGTCCCCAGTACATGCGAAGCTGTTCTTTAATGCGGGCGTAGAATGAGTAGTAAACAAATTGCTTGGTATTAAGAAGCGTTTCATTGGAGTCTTCTACATCAGGCAAATAATCGTCTGTGGCGGAAGGGTTTAAGCTTGCAAGGCTTCTTTCCATAAGGGACATATCGAGTTTTTGCTCAGGTCTCTTCTCAGCTGTTTTTCTTTCTGAGCTAGGTTTTTGAATAGCAAGGAGCATGGTATCTTTATCAATTTCTTTAGGTTTAGAGTTCTGGTTTTCTGGATTAAGCTCAGGCGAAGGAATATTTTGATTTTTTGTTGGCCCGGTCAACCGAGCTTTGGTTTCTTGATCAACCTTTTGATTATCCTTACTTAAGAAGCGGGTATCATCTGGAGTTTCATTATTGAGTGGCTTTTGTGTTTCATCCACAATCTGTTGTCTTGGGATTTCCACTGGATCAATACGAACAACTCGAATGGGTTCTTGTTGCGCCTCTTTGTTAAGCTGGATCGGAACAAGCATGATGAGAGCGTGGAGTAAGAGCGAGATAAGGACTGTATAGAGGAGTATTCTATTTTTGCTTTTTTTTGTCTCTTTCACACTCGTGTTCCTTTACAACTAAACGCGAAGTGTGATTGTGAGATAAAACTGCTTATGCCCTGGGAGGTCACAACCACGATACCTTGCTTTTAGTATACCATTGTCTACGTGGACTACAAAGTAATTGATTTCCACTACATAAATCTTATCGGAAGCTCATGTAAAAGAATTAAGTAGGAGGATCTAATCCAGAATAAAGTTAGTAGGA
>DATDTO010000139.1:0-12155 GCA_035290825.1 archaeon | reverse complement strand
ACGATTCAAATATTATAAATGGCGGAAAGCGCTACACATAGAATATATTTGCTTTACTCTAGAATTTGAATATATTCTAAATAATATGTCATCCATTATACTGTTTAAATTATATCTATCATGATAGGTATTGCAAATAAGCTATATTAGTATATATCTATTTTATCCATTTAAATGTCTAAAAAGTCAACTTTAACAAACTCTTCTACTACAACTAGATTCTGAATACAAACAGTATATTTTGAGCACTAAAACCAGATTTTAATATCCTACAACCTTTAGCCCCTCTATTCTCTCAAAATGTATCGTGTTTCTGCTTATTATTGTATTTATTCCATTTGCGAGAGCTACACCTGCTATTAAACAGTCTGTCGATCCTATAGGCAAACCATCCTTGTTTAATTTTGCTGCGATGTGTGCTGATTTCATGGTTGAGCTCTCGTCTAATTCTAAAATATTCAACAAATCAAACAATGCAAAGGCAGCGTTAACCTGTTTATCAATAAACTGTTCATCTCTTTTCAAAGAAAATATGCCAACCAAAACCTCAAATACATTTATTCGGGTTGTAAAAACAGTTAGGTGAGAAAGGCTCTCAAACTTTGCCTTAACATTTTCCTTTCCCCTTAACAAATCGATCAAGAATGTCGTGTCTAGAAGTATCATGATTCCCACTTCTTCGCTATATCAGACGTTTTGCTATTCTTGGATGTGTTTATAGCAGCCTCCATCGCTTTGATATCTTTTTCCGATATATCTTTCCACAAACCGAAGCATTCTTTTAGCCCCTTCATGGTCTTTCTGTATGTTAACCTTAGCACTTCATCTGAAAAGCTCTCTTCTGCTTCCTTCAAGGCCAAAAGCCTTTCATATGCTTCTGGTTTTAGCGAAATATTCTTGGATGCCATGTATATGTATAGGTACACAGAGTTTATAAAGATTTCTCGGTTCCTACTAGTATTTGACTAGTGCGCTTGAATGTAAATGTGCTTTTAAAATTTAGCACCAAATCATAACATGGAAAATAGAGGCAGAGGCGTTGAAAACGTACAGTTTAGGGGTACGAGATATGTACGGGAGCTCTACGATTTACCAGAAAATCCAACAGACGCATGTTATGATGTTGTTAAAGAGGTTAGAAGAATCAACGGCAAGCATCATAACATTCTTATTTGTGTCAATGAATGGGGAGGGTATGGCGAGTTCTTAGAAATAGAACCTGTTTTTCGGGATGTTTTCGGATCCAGACTACATACTACAGTAATAGCCCAGAGTTATTTTCGTTCTCAACGCGGATTTAGGCCAATTTTATCAACTGTAGTGGATGGACACATAATAACACCAGAAGTTAAATATAAAGGACAGATTGAAATACCCGAAAGAAAAGTTAAGATACCTGAAAATCTTGGTCTGCTGCTGCTTTTTGATGATTGGTGCGTGGGTGGAACAAGTTTGCTTGGTCTTTTGGAATGGGGCCTGGATAACAAAGGTATCATAGGCTACAAAAAAGCTGCCACAATGGTGATAAATGATGAGATAGGAGCTTCCAATTTTTGCATTTATCCAAGTAGTCAAGAAGATAAGGGGAAGCCTGTCATCCGAAGGATTGCAGAAAAAAAAGGAGTAAAACTCGACCTTATGCACTTACTCGATAGCGTTTACTACAACCCTAAATTTATGAAAATAGAAACAACAGGATTTTTTTCATTTGGTGCTGATCGGCAAGAAGATTTATTCTATGATGATTTATCTGTATTTTGGGGCAAATATGGAGTCCATCCGCTCCATTTAGCATATGATAATTTTGTTGAGTTAATGTTAAACAGAGACCCTACCAGCGAGTTGCCTGATAAAGAGACTTATGAAAGGCTGAGGAGACTTGCCAGACAAAGAGAGTTAAAAGAGAAAATACGCCTACGTATTACCGGAGGGGTCTAATTACACAAAATATCTAGTCTATTGCTTCGCCTGTCGCGCAATCTCCGCGGCGATCTGGTCATCGAAATCTTTAGCTATTCTTTTTGATCTCCTAACATGGGCATTTATGTGAATTTGAGCTTTGTCTATTAGCTGGTTTGCGGTGGATGCGGCTAAAGTGTAACCTTTCATGTACTGGTCTGAAACTCCCTGAACTGGGACTTTTACAAACTCCAACAATCCAAGTGTCCGCCACTTCCTTATTTCCTCATAAGATTGGGAAACAGAGACTTCCATCACCTTTGCCAACGTTTCAATTGTCAATGGTGTATTATTCTTCTTTGCGTGCAAAAGGAACCTCAATAATTTCGCATGGTTCGCTCGACTTACCTTTCTTTGAAGGCCCAACCGCTGCACTAATACTTCAGACATGTCATCGAGCGTTAAAGAGACCTTGTAGTCCGGTGGATTGACCTCTTTTAGGACGATATCAGCTAGTTTTTTATACATGTAAAAACCTCAATTTTGGGCTTTCTGGATTTGGTTGGAGTAGACTGGCTTTTGGCGTCTCCCCAATAGTCGCACTCAAATAAGGGTGATTCCTCAAAACACCCCTTTGCCCAGACAATATATATTTATTCAAGGTTGTATATATAATTATGGGTTTTAGTTGGAGTGGTAGTGTTTTCTGGGATTTGGACACAAAAGTTAGGAAAATAGTTTCAGAATTAGGGGAGAGTGAGAGAATTTTAACTTACAGAGTTTCTAACAACATCTTTAACAGCTGAAAGAAAGTCAAGAGTGAGATCGAAGCTCTCTCGATTTATAGGAACAGTTAGTTGTCTTCTTGTACTATTGGCATCATCATAATGAAAAACTACACAGCCATCTAAATGTTCTATTCTTTGTATTTTATAACCTCTTTTATCGAACTCTTCTCCTCCGGCTCTCACAAGCTTTTGACAATAGTCTACTTTTTCCATTGCTACCATAATTACTCCAAAAGTTAATTAGATGTAAGTTTTATAAGCACGACGACTCCAACTTTTACTTGTAGTAAGTGGATTCCTTTGGTTATTTCTTAGCTGGTTTCTCAGCCTTTTCAGCAGCAGACATCTTCTCTTGTAGCTGGTCAAATTTCTTCATGATGGCTTCTAGGTTGTGGGCGACGTCCCAACCATCATCGGTGAGCTTTACTGTTTTTATCCTGCCTGTTTTTTCGAATTCAACTAAACCCAGTTTCTGTAGCACATTGAGGATTTTTATTGTGTGAGAAAATGTACAATCTGCATATTTGGAAAGTAGTGTTGCGTATATCGCTTTTTCCTTGGAGGTCTTCAAGCCTAGGAATATTTTAGCTGGCTTTTCCCTCAAAAATAGTTCTTCTAAAGGGTTTTCTTCGCTTTTAGCCATAACAGATACTTTACTCCAGGTTTTAGTTGTAGTGGAGAGTTCTCACATTTTGTGTATTCTAATTAGTTGGCTGATTTAAATACTTTCTTGTGTGTTTTGTAATATATGGGTTTTATAGTACCTATTATATTACATTTATTACAATATATCTTATGTATTAAATATTTTATATAATCTATTTATTTGTAAATATATAGTATTTGGAGAATTAAACCCAAAAGTGAGAGTTAGCTGGGGATAAAGTAGCTCCATGGTGTGCTTCCATAGTAAGTTAGGGTTAGAGTATCCTGAAAAAAAAGAAAAATCGATAAATAATGACCACTAAATTGGGTATAGTAAAAACAATCCAATATTAAGCATTTATAACTTTCCATCAAGAGATGAATATGGTAGTAGAAAGTGAGGATTTGGAAGGGTTTGCTAGTGCCGCGGGGTTAAATGGATTGCCATTAGATAAAGTAGAAGAGAGGTTAAGAAGAGTATCCAGAACTGTAAAAAACAGAATAGACAAAGGTAGAGGGCTTAGAGTGTTAGGTATTGGAAACTCTGGCATGAGGCATCTGCCTGTCTTGAAAAGATATCTAGAAAGTGAGGGTATTGATACTGAAGAAGGGAGAATTGATACAGCAAAGCCAGATGCAACAGGTTACATGAAGGTTTCAACAACCGACTTGCTAAACCTGAATCCTGATGGAAGAAAAATATTGCTTCTTGATAATTCAGTAAGAGAAGGGGAAACAATGTATAGCGCACTTAGATGGATTTTGGAAAATGATTCAACATTAAATCTAAGCGGACAAGACGATGTTTCTGTTATAACATTAGTTGATAGTTCTGGAATTTCGAATGTTTGTTTAAATCCTAAAGTGTCTTCGCCAAAAGGTCCGCGTGCTTCATTTTTAGAAGACTTAGAAAAAGAGGAAGATGGAAAGAAAAAAAGAACATTGGCAGAGGAACAGCGCAACAGGTTAAGAGACAAAGCAACAAGACATCTTAACGGGGAAGTTTATAGTTTTGGAAGGGATCCTGATTGGAGAGAAAGATTGGAAAAATGGGAAGTCTACATATCAGAAGTCGAAAGATACTTACATAGTCTAGATTGGCTGCCATGGAATATCAAGAATAAAATTGAGGAGTTGGAAAATGTTAGAAAA
This sequence comes from archaeon, assembly GCA_035290825.1. Taxonomy (GTDB): domain Archaea; phylum Aenigmatarchaeota; class Aenigmatarchaeia; order QMZP01; family JACQNV01; genus JACQNV01. Next base: position 7,671 of record DATDTO010000139.1, on the reverse strand, counting down.
AATAAAAATGTTTTAGAAATTGTAAGCTTTATAAATGGTTACCCATCTTCTTTATCGTGTTCACCTCAACTTCAAAGCCAAAACTATGAAATAACTGACGATATGGTGGAAACAGTTGTTTTCTTATCATGGGTGGGTGAAGTGTTGCGCGGCTTAAAGCTAGAATGCAACTCATTTTCATCGGAATTGGTTTCAGGAATGCATTTTAGCCGTGTAGATATTGTAGAGTTATCAAAACAATTACTTACCGACAAAAGAGTTTTAGTTGCCGAGAAGTATCTTGGAACCGATACATATTTTGAAATTGCAAAAGAATTAACAAAAGAAGGAAATAGAGAAGCAGACAATTTCAGATTTGTCACGGTTGATCCGTTTAAAATGTATACTGTTTCCGACCTCTTCTTAGAAGCCTTCAATCGTGGATTGCCAATGACCCCTTCTGATCTAGGCCAAGATGTAGCTGATTACTGCCAAAGAGAACGTCAAGGATTGAACTACAAACCAGAATGTGTTGTTGCAACAAGATCATCTAGAGTTTATGGGATGGGTTTGACTTTAGATCTTGGATTGCCAAGGGATAGGTATGTGGAAATTGAGAATGGACTTACAACTGAAAATGTGTTAGAAGCAGAAGACAGATCGCTGCAAGGCAGGTCATCTATTCGTGTATATCCGAAAAGAGTTAGAGAAGTTTTGGGTACAAGATTTGAAATACAAGACTGAAAACTCATATCTCAAGACTCAGAACACCATAGAGCGCACAGTTGAGACTGAAGACCTTACATTAACATCTCGCTACCTATATAGGCATTGGGGCAAGACCAGTCGGCTATTCCTGCTGTATCATAATAGGTAGCGTATTTTATGTCTTTTATCTTATATTTTTCCCTCACACTGTTTAATATATCCATTACAGCCTTGTAGGTCGTACCTGTGTGTGTTCCTGAATCTACAACTATAAGTTTTCTCCCATAAATGCTGTTTTTTAATAGGCTACTACTTTTGCTAAACCTATCTAAAATAATGTGATTTACCTTGAAGCCCTTTTGGTTTAGATAATAAAAAAGAGCTGTCCCAAAACTGTTTCCACCACCAGAAACAATGACTATTGTTCCATCTCCTCCAGCTAAATAGGTTTCTGCTTTTGGTCCAATATCGCGAAGAAATTGCAAAACCCTTACCTTCAGTTCTGGGGGGGATTCAAAATCTGTATCTACTTGCATTTCATTCAAAAAACAGGAATTTATCTTCTTCTCTATACCTTCCCTCATCCCAAAAAGCCAGTCTATATTGATTTTGTAAGATTTTTTATCAGAAATAAGCATTTGCTTTCTTTGCATCTCTTTCAAACACTTGAACACAGCTTGGTAGGTGAGGTGTCTGGAAGAATCTTTTTTGATTGTGTAGTAAATTTGCTTAGCTGTCAAAGACCGCTCTTTTTCTAAGATGTCCAAAATCACATTCCTTAAAGGCTTATCCTTTTCTTTAGTAGGCTCCATACAGATAGTTCAATTCTGGGTTAATAAACTTTTTGGTTGATTTTTTTATACCAGATATATATCCAATGTATTTGGAATGTATAATATGAGAAGTGTCTTGATAGTCTTGATTGCCCTGTTTGCTCTGGTAATTGTTTCAGGTTGCACTCAGCAGACAGAATTAAAAGAACAGAAAGGCCAAGTTTTAAAAGTAACCAACCACACTTCAGAGATTCTTGATTTTTATATAAAGGTGACCAATATAACAAACCCGAAACTTCAGAAGATTCTGGGCGACGTTTCGTATACACTTATAATGAATGCGAGCATAACAGTAAAAGTTAAAAATATGGGGTTAGACGGGGAGGATAATCTTACTATTGATATTGGATATGCCCTGCCATACTTAGAAAAAAATTATTACAGGACATCACAGAGTTTTCAAACAACAGAAACCAAAAAAGAGAATATTTATCTAAAACATGATCAAGAAACCACAAAAAGTTTTAACTTCACTGTTAAAGTGCCTTTGGTACCTGAGATGTTGGATTATTTAGAAGAGAAATTTACTGATGCTACAATAATGGATTTTTTATATTACAGAATTTCTTAGCGTGTTTTTGAAATAAACTTTTTGGTTGATATTTTTATACTTGGGGTATATCCATCCTCCTATTGAAGAACTAAAGCATTCACCTCCATGAAGTTCTGGATTCCCATACAGGATCCAGAGCGGATTGGTTCTTGATGTGTATGAATGTAAAAGTAAGGAAAGTAAACAGGAGGAATGCAAAACTTTTGCTGATTGCCGGCACAGTAAATTTGGTTACTCCACTACTTTTCTTGGGTGTAATCTTCTTGATTATCGGTGCAGCGATGTGGAGGAAATATAAGTAAACTATAGGTTTTTACTATGACAGGAGTAATTGAAAGAGAAGCAGCTGAGAGTTTACCGATGACGGAGATTGTACAAAGAGCGCGGATTGCATCTAGAAGGATTGAGTTTATTGAGTCACAAAAATATGAAGGTTTAACAGGAAGAGACATAGATGAGAGATTCAGGCTTTTGGAAGAGGCTAGAAAAGAATTTAGATTTTATATGAATGAGTTGGACAGGAGGATTTCTTATAACACAGATGGCAGATTTGGGTGAATAGCATGACTACAATTCTTCTTAGCAACGAATATGTCCGCACGCTCCTGAGTGATGAGGTTATAGAAGGTGCTGGGTTGGCCTATAGAAGATATCTGGATTTAACCAGGAAAAGATCTGAGATTAGAGGCTATATCCAAGATAAAGCTGGTGAAAGGAAGGATCTACTTAAGCAAGCACAGGAAGCTCACACGGAATTCAATATGTACAAAGGTGAGCTTGATAGACGGATATTTGACCAGGGGTTTTAGTATATGGCAAAACTAATCGCTTCAATATTGATTTTACTTTTTCTCGGTTTTGCCTATACAACCTATGCACAGACAGAAAATAATCTAGTTATAAGATCAGATCTCGGTGAATATAAGTATTTTCTTCCAGAAGGACAGACACCGGAGTTAACACCTTTATATGAAAACATGAAGAAGGGGGAAGCAGCATTTTATAACTGGACAGAGAATGGGAATGTTTTTGGTGTTGGTTTCGCTGTTATAGAGTTTAACAACATTGCAGGCGCAGAAAACTATTTTAACACAATGAAGAGAACGATTTCTGAGGATATGAATATCAAAAAATATAAAGAACTAGATCTCCATTATTTGAAAGGGAAACCTGATTATGGGAGACACCCTGGATGGATATGGCAAAGTGATAAATACATGATTTTTGGCATCGGGCCTGTAAACTCTCCAAAGAGTCTAGAGGACTTAAAGTCTATTCCCGTATCAGACATATCCTTTCCAGAAGCGCCTCTTGATGCTTATATAGAAAAATATCCTGTAAACTATTTCACTTGCCCTACATATCAAACCCCCCCAGAAGATGAATATCAATATAATCCGGAGTTCGACGATAATGGTTGTATAAACGGGTATACCATGAAAAAAGAGCCCGTCTTGCAACAAACTACTGAACCAGAAGAAAATATTGAGACAACACAGACAGAACCTGAGATATTCACGCCGCAACCTGAACCTTCTTACTCTAGCTATCCAACGCCTTCATATACAATACAGCCATCCCCAGAATTACCAAAACCCCCTCAGACACAGGTACCTGTTTCTGGTAATATAGTTAAAGATGAGCAGGCTCAAGGAATGATAATAAAAGCTGCTGTACAGTTGGCTAATGTTAAGATACTTCTACAAGAACTAAAAAGCAACATAGAAGGTGTTGCAAATTTCTATTACAACTCTGGTAGCACAGAAAAATATGATTTGTGGGTCTCTGTTATAGAGATGTTTCAAAAAACCATAGATAAAGTTGATTTGATTGTCCAAGAACTAAAAATTACAAAAGATGTGGAAGGAGCCCGAGTCAAAATAAAGGAACTAATTGCTTATGTGTATCAGATAGCTGACCAGATTTTAGAAGCGATTTGAATCCTATTTCATGTTATATCAGGATATTTGACTACCAGCTATACTCCTTCGCATACTTTGTGGCTTTCATAAGTGTGGCGAGCTTGCGCGGTTTTAGTAGGGAAGCCATCAATAGTTTGGCTTTGAAAATTTTGCCCAAATTTGACAACTCTTTGCCGTTTAGCTCAGTACCAATACGGTTTAACTGCTCATTCGTGAGCTCGCGGAAGTTTTGGAGTGCGTCTTTGTAAACAGGCGACATAACAGGATGGTTAAAAACAGCCTGCTCATATCCATGGATCTTGTTTTGTTTCACACAATCAACAATTATATCAGCAACATAGATAGCGGCAGCCATCCCACCCTTAGTCAAAGGATTAGTTATCCCTGCAGCATCCCCTGTGAGGATTACATTATCTTTTTGCAATTTTGTACCAAAAAACGGTATAGTATAGGCTAGCCTATCTATCACTTCAGCATCCTGCAAACCTACATGCTTCACAAATGCATCAAGTTTTGACATTGGACCAAGCAAACCCACGTTGAAAATATCACCCTTGGCAAAGACCCACGAATATTCCTCAGAATATGTTTTGTCAAGAAAAAATTCCATGCCGTCAAACTTGTAGTCGCCTTTAAGCCTTGTCTGGACACCAACCATGGCAGAAAATTTGTTGCCAACATGCTTGGCAACAACAGAAAGGGGTCCGTCAGCACCTATTAACAAATCATACTTCAAGTCTTTAATATTTTTCAACTCTGTTCCCAACTGCAAAGTCCCACCCCGCTTCTCAAACTCCTTTGCCATGGCCCTAAACCAAGATGTCCTGTCCATTGTATGGCACTTCTTTTTTACATAAGCCTTTGTGCCATTGGGAAAAATGAAGGTTGCGTGTTCAAAAGTAGAGCGTGCATATTCTGACCAGTTCCTAAAAGGCACTTTAGATAGTGTTTGGTCAGACAAACCCTCACCACAGAGGGTGGAAAAAATAACTTGCTGTTTTTCTATTATAGTCGGATTATACCCGGCTTCCAAAAGCTTCAAGCCTGTGATTAAACCAGCAGGGCCTGCCCCGATAATTTTGATGTCCATTCTGTTAATTGGAAAGGTAATTTAAATATGGTTATTATGCACGGAGTTAGCCCCTTGACTATCACTTATACTTATATCTTTCTATCAAAACTTAGTTATGAAAAATGGCAAAAGCGCAAACACAGATTCAAGCTTGGATTTTGTGAAAATTAGGGATAAAGATCAAGCTGGTGGTAAAGAGTATTCAAGATATACAAAAAGAATTGGAGACGCTGACAGACTTCAATGGTTGATTCCTAGAGGTTTTCTCGAATTGGATGAAATACCAAGGAGTCTAAGGATACTTGACATGTGCTCTGGTCCAGGAATGGCAGGGTGTGCACTTGATAGACACCTTAGAGAGAATGGCCATGATGTGGAGAATGTTACTTTTGTTGACGCCGAACAAAAAAGGCTTGATCGTGTCCCCAAAGACCCCCGATACAAAACTGAATGCGGCAATGTTTTAGAGTATACTGGAAACGGGTTCAACATAGCGATTTTAAGAAGCGCTGCGTATTACTTCACGCGCGAAGAACAGTCTAGGCTGTTTAGCAATATACGTAATTCGTTAGAGCATCCTGGATCATTCCTGCTCACAACATATGGTTTTGTACAAGAGGCCAGAACGGTGCTCACTGAGCTTCACAGACAAATGTTAGAGCCAAGGTTCAGAAACAGGCCTAGTTTAATGAATGGTAGGGGAGAGTATGAAGCGCCTGACGTTATTGCAAAGAGTGTGTGCGACCAAGGATTTAGTCATGGAACAATTGTCGATCTCGGTCCTGTACACTTCACTGTCCAAGAATACGCGAAAAAATATACACTAACTGAGCGCCGAAAAAGAAGGCTTGAAAAATACTTGCGCTCGCTACCGCTTTTAGAAGACGAACCCGTTAAAGTTGGAGATGGCGTCGACTTCTTACGAGCTTCTGCAGGAGCAGTTCTAAATGTTACACAGCGGGGAAGATCAGTTGGTTTTGACGCAGAGTCTTATACAGTAGAGTTTTTAACTAGAAAACAAAAAAGTCCATTAAAAAATGTCTTATATTGGGCAGATTATCTTACTTATTTCTTCACCCCAGCAGGCTATCCACACTCTCTTTAATACGCTATTATCCAATTGCCCTAATCACTCCATATCTTGCATCTGCTATGTATATTTTACCGGCTTGGCTAACATGGATTCCAAAAGGCTGTAATCTGGCGTTTAAGGCTTGGCCACCGTCGCCTGAATATCCTTCTTCTCCAGTTCCGGCAATTGTTGTGATTATTCCAGTTGACTTTTCAACTTTCCTTATCCTTCTGCCATCGCTCTCTGCAATATAGATATTGCCATCAGCATCTAAATCTACACCCGAAGTGAAGTTAAGTTTTGCTGATGTTGCAGGCACGCTATCACCTGAATATCCTGGCTGGCCTGTACCTGCCACTGTTGTTATTATGCCTGTAAACCTGTCAATTTTTCTTATTCTATTAGAGCCTGTAATGTACATGTTATCTTGGGCATCAAAAGCAATCGCGTTAACAGAAATTAATTTAGACAAAGTCGCCAAGCTCCCATCGCCACATGGATCTGTTGGAGTAAGGCAAAATTCACTGCTGCCAACAACAGTGGTTATTATACCAGTTGCTTTGTTTATTTTTCTAACTCTTCCATTGCCAAAATCGGAGACATAGACATTACCTGCCGAATCTAAAGCGACTGCTCTTGGGCTATATAACTCTGCTGAAGTTGCTGGTCCAAAATCACCTGAAAAACCGCCGCCTACATATGGTTTTCTTCCTATTCCTGCAACTGTGGTTACTGCGCCTGTAGATTTGTCAACTTTTAAAACCTTGTTATTTAAATCATCTGCTACGTAAATATTATCTGAGCTATCTAAAGCGATATCAGAGGCGTGTAGATAAGTAGTTGTTGTAGGGACTGTTGTTATAATTCCTGTAGATTTGTCCACTTTTCTAACTCTAACGTGGCCTCGGTCAGCTATATAGATATTTCCAACAGAATCTGTCCTGACATTGTATGACGCGCTTAAGCTTGATTGTGTTGCTTGCACTTCATCTATTGCAGACTCTCTAAGACCATTCCCAGCAATTGTTGTTATTGTTGATGTTGGACCGCCTCCAAATAATCCACCGGCAGATGGACCGCCTGCAACATAGACACATGTCTGTCTGGCTGATCCAGGTTCACCACCCACACAATCGGAACTTAATTTTTTTATGTAAATTCCTGTCTGCCATCCAGCTAAACAACCAGACCAAACAAAATTAAAGTCTTGTATAGAGCAAGTTCTTTTTTGTGTTGTAGTTGGTGATGTATTTACAACAGGAGTTGTTTGTATAACTGGTTGCTGTGAGACTGAAGCACCACTTGACTGAGCGTGTATTACCGTGTTAGTTGGTGTTTGGTTAATGTTTGCAGTTGCACCACTTGCAGTATTTGTTGTTATGTTTGTTGTTGAAATATTAGCAGGTAATATAGTAGCTGGTTGATGTGTTGGAGAAGGTGAAGGAATATGCGATTGTGCAGGTGAATTGTTAACAGCTCTTACATTCAAGTTTACTATAGCAGCACCCCCGCCCTTACTCTTGGACCCAACC
>DATDTO010000138.1:0-6886 GCA_035290825.1 archaeon | reverse complement strand
TGAGGCAATCCCTGGACCGGAGCTAATCAAAAAGATGCGTGATCATGCCCTAAAATTCGGCGCAAAATTTGTGACTGAAAATGTTGTTTCGGTTGATTTCAAGAAAAGGCCCTTTACCATAAAAACAGAGGATAAAGAGTACAAAGCAAAATCTGTGATTATCTCAACTGGCGCGACTGCTGTTTTGCTTGGGTTAAAATCGGAAACAGTTTTTATGGGTAGAGGTGTCTCAACCTGCGCAACCTGCGACGCCCCGTTCTTCAGGGATAAAGAGGTCGCTGTTGTTGGGGGCGGCGACACAGCGATGGAAGATTCCCTATCCCTTTCAAAATTCGCCAAAAAAGTTTTTGTAATACACAGACGTGACCAGTTGCGCGCATCCAAAATCATGCAAGACCGAGCCTTTGCAAACAAGAAGATAGAGTTTATATGGAATAGTGTGGTTGAAGATATTCTGGACATCAAACAAAACAAGGTGATTGCTGTCAAACTAAAAGATGTCAACACAGGAAAATTGAGCGAGAAAAAAATAGACGGCGTCTTTATTGCAATCGGTCACACGCCAACTACAACTCTGTTCAAAGGTCAGCTTGATCTGGATGAAAAAGGTTATATCAGGGTAAACGGTGTAAAAACCAGCGTCCATGGCATCTTTGCTGCTGGTGATGTTGCAGACCCTGTTTACAAACAAGCAATCACATCTGCAGGCACAGGCTGCGCCGCAGCTCTTGAAGCTGAGAAATTTTTGGAATAGTCTAAGTAACTGACACACTACTCAGTACATACATCAACTACTGGCTTTTGCATAGTGACCTCTTGGATTGCTGATCCTGTGTTTACAAGTTCCTCGTCTATTATTTTGGTGAACTCTTCGATTTTGGCAGGGCCTACGATAGGCATTCCATTTATGAAAAATGTTGGGGTTCCGTATATCCCTGCACCAAGGCCGTCCTGCCTATCTTTTTCAACCTCATCCCTAAACTTTCCGGAATCGAAGCACTGATTAAATTCCTCTCCGTCAATCCCGACATCGACAGCCAGTTGCTTCATTTTTTCAATTGTCATACCTTTCTGGTTCTCAAACATCTTATCGTGGTATTCCCAATATTTTCCCTGGTCATCTGCGCACTCTGAGGCTTCGGCTGCTTCTCTGCTAAGTGGATGGGATGGTATGGGGAAATTCCTGAAAATTATTTTTACTTTATTCCCATACTTCTCAGTGAGGGCTTTTCTGGTTTCTTCTGCTTTTTTTGTATATTTACATTCAAGGCATCCAAACTCTATTATTGTGACACTAGAATTTTCTCCACCAATCCGAGGATCGTCATCAGCTGAAGGCGCTTTCAGTTCCTTTGTTATAGAACCTCCGATTGAAGAAAATCCACCATCTCCTGTGGTCCCTGGATTTAAAAGACAGAGTTCTGTCGACTCTTCACCGTTGCAGTTTCCATACAACACAGCGTTGACTACTCCAAAAACAGTCAACCCAATGCTTGCAAACATAATAACAACAAAAACCCATGATATTGCAGAAAACCTTTTGTAGACAAATTTAGCCATCTTCGGGCTTTTGCCAATAAGTTTTGAGACTATTTTGGATTTTATTTTATTGTCAAAATCAGTATCGCACTTCCTAAGCGTCGCTTGCCTTGCAACACACCTCAACGCTTCCTTAAAGTATGTCCTGTATTTTGCTGAAAATATCCCCAAAATTCCGAAAACAACAATAGCAACTATGCAAAATACCATACTATCTCAGCTTTGATGCCTCCACAACCTTTTCAACAAACATTTCAACCTCTTCCACTGTGTTATAGAAGTAGAACGATGCCCTGGCACACCCGTTTATTTTGTGCGCATTGAACCAAGAGTGGACACAATGCATGCCAGACCTTATCATTATTTCACTTCCATCCAGTATTATTGCGAGACTATGAGGATCCATGCCTTGTATATTGAAGGATAAGACCCCGCCCCTATCCCTAACGTCTGGCGGGCCTATTATGCTACATCTATCTATTGAAGAAAGGCCTTTAGAGGCGATGATGTTAAGCTCGTTCTCGCGCCGCGGTATGTTTTCTTTTCCAACAGAATCAAGATATTTAACCGCAGCCGCCAATCCTATCATGCCTGCATAATTTTGAAGGCCGGCTTCAAACCTCTCTGGTATATCTTCTGGTACAAAACTGTTGTAGGTGGAGTCCTTAACTGTGTCACCGCCAACCATGAACTGTTTCAAGTTCTCTAATAAATCCATCTTACCGTACAAAATTCCTGTCCCTGTAGGCCCTAGCATTTTATGCCCAGAAAACGAATAGAAGTCAACATCTAAATTTCTTACGTCTAATTTATGATGCGGTGCGAATTGTGCACCATCCAACAAGACCAAAGCCCCGTTTTCATGCGCAATTTTTATTACTTCCTTGGCTGGTATGGTATAGCCATCTAAGTTAGAACTGTGAACAAAGGATACAAGTTTCGTTCCTTTTACCAAACCCTCAAACACACCCATGTCAAAGGTCATATCTTTTTTGGATTGAACAATAACATGTTTTATTCCAATGGATTTCTCAAGGACCTTCCATGGGATAAGGTTGGAATTGTGTTCCTTGTCTGTTGTCAAGACAACATCACCCTTTTTGAGTCCAAACGAATTTGCTACGAGATTTACCCCTTCAGTGGTGTTTCTTGTAAATATTACTTCTTCTGGTTTCTTTGCTCCAATATGTTTAGATATTGTTTTTCTGGCCTCAAAGAACCTTTCAGTGGCCATTTTTCCAAACCTGTGATGGCTTCTCCCCGCGCATCCAGGGTATTCCTCGTAGTATTCATTCATTGCATCTATAACCTGAGTCGGTTTTAGCGTCATGCAGGCGTTATCGAGGTATACTGGAGGTTTATTGGAGTTGAGACATGGAAAGTCCACTCTAAATTTTTCTATACTCATAGATTTCCTTGAAAGAAACAGCATATTAATTTAACTTGAAACTAGTTTCTGTTTGTTTTATACCTTTTAAGAAGCGCAGAGTTCCCAACTACTGTAAGCGAGCTTAATGCCATTGCTGCTGCCGCTATTATTGGGTTTAGCAGACCAAAAGCAGCTATTGGGATTGCAGCTGAGTTGTATGCAAACGCCCAGAAAAGGTTCTGTTTTATTTTCTTCATTGAGGCCTTGCTCAATTTTATCCCAGAGACGACGTCCATCAAGTTGTCTTTCACAAGTATTATCCCACCAGTCTCCTTTGCCACATCGCTACCTGAACCAATGGCTATCCCTATATCCGCCTTAGCAAGCGCAGGCGCGTCATTTATGCCATCCCCAACCATTGCGACAACTTTCCCTTCTTTCTGTAATTTCTTTATTACACCTGCTTTTTCTCCAGGAAGCACATTTGCAATCACATTTTGTATGCCAACCTTCATTGCAATAGATTTAGCCGTCTTCTCATTGTCACCAGTGAGCATTATAGTCTCTATACCGAGTTTAGAAAGCTCCTTTACAGCCTCTGCTGAAGTTCCCTTTAAAACATCTGCAATTGCTATGACACCAAGAGGTTTTTTGTTTACAGAAACTATCATGGCTGTTTTGCCTTCGTTTTCAAATCCCTCCATACTTTTTTCAACTTTATTTATTTCTATCCCGTTCTTGACCATTAATTTCCTATTTCCAACAAGTATTTTGTCTTTCCTATAGACAGCCTTGATTCCATGTCCAGGAACAGCTTCGAATTTGTCTGGTTCTGGAACCCTTATTTTCATATTCTCAGCTTTTTTTAGTATTGCGTCTGCAAGCGGATGTTCAGACCCCTTCTCTGCGATTGCAGCGAACTTTACAAGGTTTCTCGGGTCGTCAGAAATAATGTCTGTTACAACAGGCTCACCCTTTGTTAATGTGCCTGTCTTGTCAAAAACTATTGTGTTTAGTCTCTGCGCGCGCTCAAGGTATTCACCACCTCTTATAAGGATCCCAGCCTCTGCACCCTTTCCAACACCAACCATCAGGGCAGCTGGCGTGGCTATACCCAATGCACATGGACAAGATATTATGAGCACAGCTATGAAAGAGAGCAATCCGGTTGTAAAGTTGCCTAGTAAAACAGACCATACAAAAAATGATAATAATGCAATTCCTATCACAGCTGGGACAAAATAGCCTGAAACTTTGTCAGCTAACCTTTGTATTGGTGCACTTGATGCCTGCGCCTCTTCAACCATCTTTACTATCTGCATCAATGTTGTTTCCGCCCCGACCTTTGTTGCTCTGAACTTGATTAAACCGTGCTTATTTACAGTCGAGCCTATAACCTCATCACCCTTACTCTTTTCAACTGGTAAACTTTCCCCTGTGACCATGGACTCATCAATCGATGTGTGGCCGCTGATTATTATCCCATCAGTTGGTATTTTTTCTCCGGGTCTCACAACAATTATATCCCCTTCCATTATTTGGTCAGCTTGTATCTCAATCTCCTTACAGTTTCTCACAACCCTAGCTGTGCTCGGTCTCAAATCCATAAGCTTTCTCACAGCTGCAGAAGTCCTCCTCTTCATATAATCTTCCATGAATTTACCAAGCAAAACAAAAGCTATTATAACAGCAGAAACCTCAAAATATACATTGCTCTCCTCAACAGGAAGTATGTTAGGAAAGAACACAACAAACGTGCTGTAAATGTATGCTGTCAGCGTGCCTATGGATATGAGGACATCCATGTTCATCCTTTTGTTGGTAAGCGCTGTGTATGCGCCTTTGTAAAATCCCCAGCCGCCAATAAACTGGATAGGTGTTGTTATTATAAACAACCAGACGCCCCAACTGAAATAAGGAAGTTGTGGTATCGGCACCCATGTGACAATAGAAGCGCCTGCTGCCAAAACAAACATAGCTATTACCCTCAACAAAGCCAGAACAAGAACCCCAGACAAGGCAATCGTCACCCTTCTCTTCATCCTTTTCAATTCCTGTTCAGGTGATTCAAACTTGTTTACACACTCTTCAGAACAAAAATAGTAAATTCTTCCGTTAAAATCTTTTTTGATTGATTTGTTCTTCTCAACCTTCATCCCGCACACTGGGTCTGTCGCAGTCCCATCATTTGAGTCCATCGACTCCAAGAAAGGCTTGTACCCAAGCTTTTTTATCACGGAAATGATTTTAGGAGCATCTATTTTTTCAGCACTATATTCAACAAGCGCAATCTTTGTAAGAGCATTTACATTGGATCCAACAACTCCTGCAGTCTTGTTCAAGGCCGACTTCACCTTCGCTGCACAGCTAGCGCAATGCATGCCTTCTATCCTAACCCGAATTTTTTCTTTCTGCATATTGAAAATATATCAGTAAAGATAATATTACTACACTTAACAAACCAAATAAAGGCCTTATTGGATCGAAATAAGTCAGTAGAGTAGTTGCCCCAAAAACATAAACAAGAAAGGATGTGCATATTGGGCATATCACCCCCAACCAGCCTGCAGCCAACCCGCCGGCAACACCGCATGTTTTCTTCTTAGACTTTCCTTTGTAAAGAGCTATAAAAACTCCAAATAGGACAGGGACAGCAAACAAAAAAATATAATCCCAAATAGTTGCCTCTATCATTCTTTTAAATAAACCGGAAGGTACGAGCGCTGTTGGTATACCTAGAGCTAAAAAAACCAAAGCTCCTGATATAATTCCCCAAACTACATTTTTCATTTACTTTTTGCACCCCAATTGTAAATCCTTGCAAGTACATATCCAACTACAAACCAACATATAAAAGAGTATACTAGACCAATGAAAGCCCCTATAATGCTGATTGAATACCATGGATGCAAACTTGAATATGTCTGCAAGAACGCAGTTCCATAACCTGTTGTCACACTAAGAAGCGTTGTGATAAAAACAACAGCACCGCCTATTATTCCGCCTGCTAAACCGAGTTTTTTGGCATTTAGTTTTCCCATATTACACCCCCTTTAAATTATACACCCATTCCAATTCTAAGCATGCCTCTAAAGCCCATCGGCATACCAAGTATAATTATTCCCAGTTTCATCCAGTTATTTAATTCCGTGTTCTTGCTATATCTATCTATTGCATAGAGTGCTCCGAAAACCACTGCAAGCTTTACAGGAAATATTATAAAAGGGCCAAAAACAGACGTCAGTCCGCTGACTGCTGGTAGCTGTTGAGAATAGCCGAAAAAATATACTGCAGAAAAGCTTTGCGAAGCATCCATCATTTGGGAGAACAAAGCAAGGGCGTTTATATTACTCAAATATTGTGGGTAAAACTTGTGTAATACTAAAAAAACAACTCCCCATAAGGCAAAAAGCCCCGGAAATATATAAAATGCTGACAAACTTTTTATGCCAATAGAAGCAACTAAAACAACATCTATTAAAATCAGTATAGAGCCTATAGTCACCATTGGTTTCCAATACTGAATTTTAAACTTTCTTTGGATAAGTATAGAAAATACCAATGATCCCAGCGTTATGAAAAAAAGAGTGATATAGATGCCTGGAGAAACAAACAAATAACCTGTATATGCTCCTGCATCCCTCAAAGCCCTTGTCATGCCACCATAGATGATGAACGGTACAAGCGAAAGAATGAAAACCAGATTTACCTTCACTTTAAATTTTTTTAACACAAAGGTATAAACCAAGTAAATAGCTGCGATAAATAGCAAACCATAGAGCAGGATAGCGGGTAGTGTATAGTGATGACCCATTGGACCCATGAATAGTTCGTCTATTAATGACATTTTTTGTCCCCCTTCTTGCCTTTATGAGATTTGAAGTGACAAGACATAAACTTGACATCTCCAACCAAACCTAAAACAAATCCTACAGCTGGCGCTATGAAAATCCAAATCCCACCAAGATATTGACCAAC
>DATDTO010000137.1:0-10111 GCA_035290825.1 archaeon | reverse complement strand
TTGTATCAAGGAAGTGTCAGATTTCTTGAATCTGTTAAAAATATCATCCAAGTTTAAAGGCTTGCCAACCCTGTCAAGATAATCAACTTCTGTTGGATCCATAGTTAATATTGTTTTCCTAATTTATAGATTCTAACTTTTGATATCTCTAATATATAATCTGAAACATAATATAGTATGGATAGGAATCATAGGGGATACACCGAAGACTCGAAACGCTTTCTTGGCTATTTAGGCAGTCACAGGGGCGCCATGTACGAAGTTGTTGTTTCTGGGTGTGCAGAAGGGTTTGGGTGGTCCCGAGGTTATACAGGTTCCTTGATTAGCAGATTGAGTAGGTCAGGGAAAATAAAACTTCATGTGACTCTAGATGGAAAATAGGTTATTTGAAAATATAATTTTCTGTCAGCCCATCCCGCTTCAGGAATTTGCAGCTGTGTAAGAAGTCGAGGGCTTGTCCATGGGTGTAGTTATAGGTTTCCCTCACCCTTTCAACTGTTAATATTGTCCTCTTGCCATCCTGTTGTGCCAACTTTTCTAGCCTTTGTTTTGTGGCTACTGGCTCTGATTTTGGGTCAATCCACTGCAAATAGTTCTTGGTTATCGACTTATAATCCTTTTTCACTGTGGCTGTGTCAGGCTCCACCAAAAACAAGGAAGCTGATGGATGGTTGAAAGTTTCGACAAAAGTCACAACGCCTTCTTCAGACTTGCCGGCGACAAAAACAATAACAGAGTATAACTCCACCTCGAATTTAGGCTTGATCTTCTCTATAACCTCAAGGCACTCTTCAGCTGTATTAGCCTTTATCGGGATTACAAAAACCCTGAGTTTTGGTGTCTTTTTTAACAAAGCCTTTTTGATCACAGTTATCTCTGCCCTTCCATCCTCTACTCTATATTCGAGATCCGGACTTTTTCCCAAATATTCAACAGGGCTCCAGTCTATTGGTGTTCTAGCAAACCTCTGCTTCAACACGTCCAAATATTTATGAGCAAGTTGGTCATCCATAGAATTCAGACTATAGTTATGATATTAAACTTAAATTAGTAATCCTGCCTAACCCACTCCTCGAAGCTCCTCCCATTGCCTTCATGTCCAAACCTTTCTATTATTTGCCTTAGCACCTTTTTCCTGCCTATAGACAAGTGTCCGCGGGATAAGGACAATTCCTCTATGGCATCTTCTGGTTTATCGCCATCTCCATAAATCCTAAAAACAGCAGACGCGAAGGCTGCGCGATCTGTTCCACTGTTACAGTGGATTAGTATAGGCCGCTCTGACATATCAAAAAGCATCAACAAATCCAAAATATCTTGCCTCTCTATTTCCCATGAGGAGAATGGTATGCTGTGATGTTGGACACCTAAACCTTTACAGGCCTCTACCTCTGTTTGGTACCACTCTCTCTCTGGGTGATAACCTCGCAGATTGATGACTGTTTTTATCTTGTTCTGTTTTATCACTTCTCCAAATTTTCCACTATTTAACTGGGCAGACCTGTATACTTTGTCAGTAACTTGGTATACATTTGAACAATCAACGCAGTTTGAAGCCATCAAATATGCAGTTAAAGCTAAGCCCCACAAACCCCTTTTCATAAGTAGCTGTTGACAGTTAGATTTTTAAGGCAATTATTTCTTCAAAAACCTGACCAATTCCTCTATAGAAGCTGTTTTTTCCTCGCCACAGACCATATCTTTAAGTTTAATTTTGTTTTCCTTTACTTCCTGTTCTCCTACAATTATTACCCATGGTATGCTTTTCGAATTGGCTGATTTTAGCTGAGCTGAAAAGTTTTTGCCTGAGACATCAAAATCGGCCGCTATACCTTCCCTTCTAAGCCGTTGGCATACTTCTATTGTTTTGTCTTTTGTAGACTCTGAAACAGAAACAACAAAAACTTTTATCGGGGCTTCAACTTCGATCATGTTGTTTTGAATCATAATTTCAACTATCCTTTCAAAGCCGAGACCTATACCGACAGCTGGTGTTGGCTTTCCTCCAAACTGTTCTATCATTTTGTCGTACCGCCCGCCGCCGCCTAAACTAACTTTGCCCCCAGAGATTGCTACTTCAAACACAGACCCTGTATAATAATTTAGACCTCTAACAAGACTAAAATCAATAGTTACAGACTTATCAAAGCCAAAAACTTTTATTTTATTAAAGATTTTTTCGAGGTTGTCTAAGCCGTCTTTCGCAATTTTGTTTGTAAGAACTTGTTTAGATTGTTTTAGAACTTCTTCTGGCCTACCTTTAATTTTGATGAAGTCCAGGATTTTTTTTATTTTTTCTTTGTCTTTGAGCTTTCCTAACAGCTCCTTTTGGACACCCTCTTCTCCAATCTTGTCTAGTTTATCAATTGACCTGAAAACTTCTGATATATCCCTGATTCCTACGGACTCTATATACCCTTCTATAATTTTTCTATTGTTTAATTTTATTGTAAAATCTTCAAAGCCCAATGCGTCAAAACAGCAACAGGCTAGAGACACTATTTCAGCATCAGATTCAGGCTTATCGGAGCCAAATATATCAAAATCCATTTGTGTAAACTCTCTCCAGCGAAGCGCCTGCGGATTGTCATATCTCCAAACCTTTCCTGTTTGATATCTTTTGAAAGGAAGAGGTAGATCTAGTTTGGAGGCAATCACTCTTGCCGTCGGGACTGTCAAGTCAAATCTCAGTCCCAATTCCCTCTGCCCCTGATCTTTGAAATAGTAAATCTCTTTTTTGATTTCTTCCCCACCGCCACCTTTTGCAGCAAGCAATTCGAAGCTCTCCAAAGCCGGAGTATCCATTGGCAGGAAGCCCCATTTCTCAGCCACATTCCTCATTATATCCAACACAAACTGTCTTCTAACCATTTCACCTGGCCAGAAATCCCGCATTCCTTTTACCGGTTGAAATTTTGCCATATCTATTATTTACTAAAAAACCTCCTTATTAACAATCCCTGTTGCATATCTTACAGTCGACTCAGCCAATATTTCAACTGTATCGAAAATTTTTACATCATAATCCTCCTGTTTTATTAGCAGCGGTAAATCTGTGCAACCAAGAACTATGGCTTCTGCGCCTCTGTCAAGCAAATTTCTAATTATTCTTCCCACCAGTTTTTTATCTTCGTCTAGCTTTTTGCCGGCAAGAATATTGCAGATTACTTTATTGACTGTTTTTTGGTCCCTTTTCAACGGTGTTATGATTTTAATTTTATCAGATTTATACAAGTTGTTTTCAATTGTTGGTATTGTTGCGAGAAGTCCAACTTTCTTATATCTTTCCGATTCTATTTTTCCTATTGTCTCCTCTATTATTCCAACTATGGGAATTTGTATGCATTTTCGCATTTCTGGTAGAAAGCAGTTTATTGTATTACAAGGAATTGCAATAAAATCAGCTCCAAAAGATTCCAACTTTTTTAAACCGTTTGTCAGAACGCGTAATGTTCCATCCCTTATTCCCCTAACAGGGTCTGGAAGTGGCAGACTGTATATAAATATTTTTGGATAGTCTTGGTCATACTTTGCTCCGTATAATTTTTGGCACTGTTCTATGATCTTTTGATAAAATAAAGCGGTAGACTCTGGTCCCATGCCTCCTAAAATTCCTATTCTGCGCATTCCCTTTGCTAGTTGGAATTTAGACATAACACCCCTCTTTAGACACTTTTAATATTTCATCAACTCTTTTAATATTGTCTTTTCTTGCTATTATAACTGCACTACTCTCCATAATTACATCTTTAATAACTAGTCCAGTTTCTTCCAGTGTTCTACCTGTTTCAACAATATCTATTCCTAAATCTGCAAAACCAGAAGCCACCCATGACTCTGTCTCTCCAGAAACCCCAATTATTTCAGGCGCATCAATTGGCCTAACTCCTCTATTCAGATATCGATATGCAATTTCAGGATATGTTGTTACAACCACATTTCGTCTCCTGATTTCAGGTCTTCCAAACAAGACAAGCCTGCTTTTGCACACTGGTAATTTTTCGACAACAAACAAATTTCTGTCACTTCCATGTTCTTCGAAAAAATCTTGTCCGGTTAATCCAATATCACAACCTTGTTCAACAGCTTGCAGAGCATCCCTTGCCTTTGTTATCATAAATTTGTAAGACCCCTTTTTTTGAAAACGGTTTCTGTTTTCTATGTCTGGTGCATAACCAAACTTTTCTCCAAACAAGTCTCTAGCTTCTCTTCCAATCCTTCCATCCGGATATGCGATGAATATACTCACCTTTCATACAATTCCCTCCTTTTAGCTTTTTGAGGTCCAGAAGCAGGAATTGAACCCGCACCAGAAGTTCCACAAACTTCTATGCTATCCGCTACACCATTCTGGACAATAAAGAAATTCTTGCTAAGGTCAAAAACAAGCCTTAACTCTGCACCTTCTTGTAAATTAAAATTCTTGCGCAAAAAGGATGGGATAGAAATTCTGCCTTTAGAATCAAGTTTAACAAAAACAGTTTTACAGCTAGACAAATCCCTGTTTCCATCTGTGAAGGTACTCACCTAGCATGTTTAGCATTATAGCCGTTTCACCTTTGCATAATTAGTAAAGCTTATTTAAATAGCTTTGGTGGGATGAAAACGCTTATAAAACTTAGCAAGAAATAAGAATATGAAAGTAGTTGCACAAAACCCTGATAGAAGGCTGATGATTACTGAACCACCACAACAGATGTATGTTGATCTTGTGAAAACCGTTCCTGTAGTACCAGATGGTTCCCATATATACCTCTGTCATGAAAATGATGTTAACAAGGCTATTTCTGTAGAATTTAGATATGATGGAAAAAGGAAAATGTTTGTGGGGGGATCGAGAATTAGTTGGGATCCGACAGAAACAGATGATTTACTTATAGAAAGAGGTTTTCCGTCTGTTTGGGTGTATATGGGTACAGATGATCTGGATCATCCAACTAAAATAACAGCTGAAGAAAGTTTTAGGAACTTTCAGACACGTTTTTTAGACAGGCTTCTTAATGGCGGTTACCATATCGAACATGGACAATTAGGCATTAGGAAGAGTAGTTGGGGTTGGTATGAACCTCTTTTGACCTTTGGGGAACGCGAGCGTGTACATGTTTCAGATCCAAATGATTTTGTTGCAGTAGAGCTGAGAACTGGAAGGGTGACAGGACAAGAAGAAAGGGAAAAACTTTCTACATGGCTTTCTGGGCTTGCTGCAAAACACGGTGTTTGTGCAAAAAGATATGTTTTTGAAGATGATTGGAAAGAAGAGGTTTAATGATTTTACCAAGATGTTAACATTAATTGATAAATAGTTTTGGTGGGATGGAAATGATCTAGTACTCCACACCCCTTCTCCCCAAAATCCTGTTCCTCTTCCTCTCAAAGGGGTGTTTCACCATTTTCACATCCATCACATAATCTGCTGCGTCCTTGATCTCCTCTGGCGCGCCGCGGCCTGTCAAAACAAGCTCCACGTTCTTAGGCTTTGAAAGCATCAAGTCCAATACATCTTTTACATCCAAATGCTTCATGCTCAGGACAACGTTTATCTCGTCCAAAATAACAAGATCAAAGCGGCCTGCTGTGACAACCTTCTTTGCAAACTCCAGGCCTTTTTTGTAAACCTCTTTCTCATCCTCAAACTCGAAAAATATCGCCTTCGAAGGTTTGACCACACCCTTCCTTATTTGGTCAGCATATGGTGTTGATTGGCCAAATTCAAAAAACTTCAGCCGCTTTTTCAGGTATTTCTCAGCTGCTAAAATTTCCCCAAAATAGTAACCGCCTTTCATGAACTGGATTACACAAACCCTGAAACCCTGGCCAACCGCCCTCAACGCCATGCCAAGGGAGGCGGTTGTCTTTCCTTTACCATCGCCTGTATAAACATGTATCAGACCTAGTTCATTCTTGAATTGTGGTGGGCCAGGTATTGGTTTTGGCGCGGCTATTTTCTCACCTTCAACTTGTTTGGCTTCCTTCTCTGACATATTTGGCTACCCCACTAAAAACAGTACAAGTATAATTAATTCTCTGTTAATAAAAAGATTTAGTCGCCGTTGAGATTTTCGTTGCTTTCTCTGACTTCTGGTGGTGACACCCAGAGATCACCATAAACAGAATCTCGTGATTGATAATTTCTGAACAAAATATCGCCATTACATACGCTAAACTCATAATAACCAGGAAATGGATGCCTTGGGCCACCTATCATTCTTAGAGCCCGAAGAGCTAGACTCCTACGAATTCTTTGAGCTTCAAGAGCAAGCCTTAACTCGTCTTCTTTTAAATTTTTTGGTAAATCTTCTTCAGAAAACTTAATTATTCTTGGTCCTATAGAAATTTTAGCATGCGTTGGTGTAACCTTCCCATGAAAGAAATCATGGCCACCGCAATCAGCAGTTTCTACAACACACTCACCTGAAACACCTGGACTTATATCAGTTGCGATTATTGATCCGGTGTGTGTTATTTCATTCTCCCACTTTACCATTCTAGATGCAAAATCCCTCAAATCATAAAGTGAGCAGAAGTCTCTTAACTCCTGGAAGGTTTTTACTTCCTCTTTGTAGGGTCGTTGTCCACCAAACCTTGGGATTAATCTGACAAAAAAGTGATACCCCGGAGATGTTGGGTTTCTAAACAACTCTGCTACTTTATCAGAGAGAACATCCACACAATCAAACTCGTACCTGTGTGGTGTTGGCAAAGCTATCCTATCCAACCCATCATATATTCTGTCTTTATCTTGGTGCAACAAACTTAGATCCAATGCTCTCTCTCTGCCTTCTACTATCCACCCAGAGCTGTTTTCATTCGCCATTAGAAGCAGTTATTGGTTAGTTTTATAAGCTTGAAATTAGCAGGTCTCGCACTTTTCTTTTTGTACAGGGGTAGACGCTGTGGGTTTGTGTTTCCGCATCTTTGGTTTGATCTTGCTTCTGACCAATTCTATATTAAGAACTTGCTCGCTCTTGCTGCGGTCCCTGTATATTGTGATCCCTTTGCAACCCATTTTGTAGGCCATCATGTAAACCTTTTCAACATCCTCTACAGTGGCATCATTTGGGAAGTTGACTGTTTTTGACACACCTAAATCCACGTGTTTTTGGAAGGCAGCCTGCACCTTTACATGGTCTTCTGCTCCGATATCATGCGTGGTCACGAAAATCTTTTTCACATCCTCAGGTATTTCCTTTACATGGTGTATAGAACCTTGCCTTGCAACCAGCCTCATCAACTCCTCCGAATAAAAACCCTTTTCTTTCGCAGCCTTTTCAAAGATTGGATTGATCTCTAAAAGCTCTGTTTGATCCAAAATATTCCTGATATAGGAAACTGCAAATATCGGCTCTATTCCAGATGAGCAGCCTGAGATAATTGAAATTGTTCCAGTTGGTGCAACCACGGTTGTGACAGCATTCCTCAAAGCTTTGTAGCCTTTTTTCGGCCAGATGCTTTTTTTGAAGTTGTGGAAAGACCCGCGCTTTTTTGCAAGCTCTGTTGACGCAAGCTTGGACTCGTCATCAATGAACTTCATCACTTTGTCAGCAAGTTTGACAGCCTCCTCTGAATTGTAAGGGATCCACAAATGGATCAGCAGGTCAGCAAACCCCATCACACCGAGCCCAATTTTCCTGTTCCCATTCTTTGTTATCTCCTCGATTTGCGGTAAAGGGTACCTGTTCATGTCAATTACATTGTCCAGAAAATGCACAGCTTTCCAAATCCTATCTTTGAGCTTCTCAAAATCAACATCCTTCTTCCCATCCTTTTCCAGAATAAATTTTGACAGGTTTAGGGAGCCTAAATTGCAGGACTCATAAGGCAAAAGCGGCGACTCACCACATGGGTTAGTTGACTCGATCAACCCCAGTTTTGGCGTTGGGTTAGACTCTGTGTTGTTTATCCTGTCAATAAAAATAATCCCCGGATCCCCAGACTTCCAAGCCATTGTCACAATCAAATCCCAAACCCTTCTCGCGTCCAGTTTGTTCACCACCTTTCCTGTTTCGGGACTGATTATTTTGTATTCCCTGTCCTCTTCAACCGCTTTCATGAATTTGTCGGTTAGGGCAACAGATAGGTTGAAGTTGGCTAGGCTTTCATCCTTCTCTTTGGAAATTACAAATTCAACAATGTCAGGGTGGTCAACCCTTAGTATCCCCATGTTTGCCCCGCGCCTGCGCCCGCCCTGTTTGACAGCTTCAGTGACTGTATTGAAAACCTTTAAGAAAGACATCGGGCCTGATGCTGTGCCGCCAGTTGATTTGACAATGTCACCGCGCGGCCTGATCCTGGAGAAGGAGAATCCTGTTCCACCACCTGTCTGCTGAATAATTGCAGTGTTTTTCAAGGTATCAAAAATTTTTTCAAGCGAATCTTCAACAGGCAGGACGAAACACGAAGAAAGCTGCTGTATCTGTGTCCCTGCATTCATCAGTGTTGGTGAGTTGGGGAGAAATTCAAGGTTGGACATGATCTCATAAAACGCATCTGCTGTTTTTTTAGCCTCCTCACGGGTTACGCCATAGAGCTCGTCTGCTTTTGCAATATTGTCTGCCACCCTCCTAAACATTTGGCTCGGCGTCTCAACAATCTTCCCGTTCTCGTCCCTTTTCAAATACCTCTTTTCCAAAACCTTTGCCGCGTTGACCGACAGCTTCAGATCATCTGTCACACCAAGTATAGCCTTGGCCTCCCTAATTTTGGCGCGCTCACTCCTATACAAAATATAAGCCTTCGCGATTTTTGCTTGCCCTTCAGACATCAATACATGTTCAACAATATCCTGTATGTCTTCCACGTTGGGTATCCTGTTTTTCGGTGTTTGACTCTCTAAATGCTCTATTACTTTGTCTGCAAGCCTG
Source organism: archaeon (assembly GCA_035290825.1). GTDB lineage: Archaea > Aenigmatarchaeota > Aenigmatarchaeia > QMZP01 > JACQNV01 > JACQNV01. The sequence continues at coordinate 1,250 of DATDTO010000137.1, read as the reverse complement.
TCAGAAAGCACACCATCATGTTGTCCAGTCGCCTCTATCGCTTTCAGGATTGCCTCAACAACCTTTGATTTCTCAAACTTCACGATCCTTCCATCTCTTTTCCTGATTTGCTTGATTCTGGACATACTTACAGGTAATTATATTTTGTTTGCCTTAAAAACAATGCAACTGTTTTAGTTGCAGCTTGTACTACTTACACAATCCCCAGCCGCACTCTTGGCAAGACACACAGCCTTCTTTCATCACTAAGTCCTTTTCGCATTCTGGGCAGTTTTTTAGCTGCTGTTTGCTTTCTGCAGGCAAAGAGAGTGTTGATGTGAATGTGGCGCCTGTGTTCGGTAATGTGACACCAAGACCTGCACTCACATTTGGTGTTGATTGGCCAACCTCAACTGGAATTGGCTGCTCTGCAAAGGGCTCGTGCTTTGTTTCCTCTGGTTTTGTTTTTATTGAAGTTGTTCCTGGCTCGGCTTTTGATTTCTTTGCCTCGCCTGAAACCAAGACCTGATCCTTAATTGAGCCGTCCCTGAAGACTGTCACGCCCTTGCAACCGAGCTTGTAAGCCAAAATGTAGGATGCCCGCATATCTTCCACTGTCGCATCGGCAGGGAAGTTGTTTGTTTTTGATATTGAGGAATCGGTCCACTTTTGGAAACAAGCTAAAACTCTAATATGTTCTTCTGGGGTTATTGTTGTCGCTGTCACAAAAACTTTCTTCAATTTTGGAGGTATGTATGAAATGTTTTGTATTGTGCCGCTGTTTTTAACAACCTCCTCCATCAGTTTCTCATCATATAATCCTTCCCTTTTCATCACCTTTTCAAATACAGGGTCTGTATAGTAGAAGCTCCCAACCTTTACATTCTTCTCGAAGGCTAAACTGTACACAGGTTCTATACCAGATGATGTCCCTGCAATCATGCTGATTGAACCTGTTGGCGCAATGACTGTTGTAAACCCGTTCCTGACACCGTGTTTTTTAACAGCCTCTGCAACCTTATCCCAATCAAAACTCCAGCTATTTTTGTCCTCAAAACCAGCAAAAGGGAGTGTGCCTTTTGGATAGAAGCTTTTATCATAGTAAGGCAGGTTTCCCCTTGTTTTAACAAGTTCTATTGACTCGAGTTTTGAGTGATAGTTGATAAACTCCATTAATTTTTCCATGAACCTTCTTCCATCTTCTGTGTTGTAAGGTAGCCTTAATTCGAAAAGCAGGTCACCAACTCCCATGACACCCAACCCAATCTTCC
>DATDTO010000136.1:0-5184 GCA_035290825.1 archaeon | reverse complement strand
AAACCGGTTGCTGTGGTAGTCGCTGCGGGCGCTATCAACGCTGTTACAGGCAAAAGAATGGAGAAAGCTATTTTGGAAAGGGATCAGAACTATCTTGTCGCTCCGCCACAACCATGGATTGATGGATGGAAAGATGAAGGCGGTACAGTATATCAATTTGTTGCTGCTGAACTTGGTAGCGGAGAGACTATAGAGGGTCAGTTTACAGGGGAAGAAAAAACTGGCGGAATCCAGATAGCTGTCTTCAACCCAAAAAATCCAAACCTTTTGGCTCAACCCAGACAAAGAGAGCATGCCTTTGGCGCGCCTTCAAATGTGAAAGGGATTTATAATGAAGGGTATGGATCTACGCTTTCAGCTCCGGTAAAGGCCTCAGGGTACACCCGTTCTAGGGATCATCCTTTTCTGGTTACTCTTGGTGGAGGAGCTACGCTTGGTAGGAGACCAGAAGTTAGAAGCATGGGCTTAGGCAGAGGCGGAAGGATAAGGCAAAAAATTTATACTGATCCGCACGGATTCGAAGTTTGGAAAGAATCTCCTGAAGGCTCAACATGCATATATTTGGTTAGAAGCGAAGACTTCAGAACGATAACAGGGGAAGACCCGCCACATAAGCCATTGACAAGAGAGGATTATGAGAGACGTGGAATACCATGGTTCGGATTGTCAGACAAAGACAAAGGGGACGCAAAAGGAAATCTGCAGTTTGGGGTTGCAAAACCAGTAGGCGCTAAAGACCCAGAAGTCGAACCGAAAGATGTGTTCCAAATTCTGGATGAAAATAGTAAATGAACCAATGGGCTAGTTTTGAATAATATCCAGTAATGTGTAGCCCAAGGACTGTGATAAAATATGCAAGAAATCGATCCGTTGAGGAGAAGGATGGAAGCAGTTAAGGGTTAAAAGTAGAGCAGTGCGGAGAGTATATGAATCCAACAGAACGGCAAAGGGAATTTAGGGAAAAGCTTAGAGAAAGGAATCTAGAATTAGCGGATCGATACAAAAGGTTTTTGGGACATAAAAGGATTGGATATACAGCAGATTGGGGATATAGGTTTTTGAGATTTGATGAAATAGCTGACTATGCAAATACCAAAATAGTTGAAATTACAGGCTCTCCAAAAAGCGGGTATGCAAAAACAATAGCACAACTGTGGTTTGGTCATCTAAGAAAAAAATCTAGGATTGCTGGGCAAAGCAGAGACAACCCATCAGAAGGTTATGAAAGCGATGGAACGATAACGCCGGCAGAGTTTTTTGGCCACCCTACAGACACACATCTGGATATAAAGTTTCATTGTTTAGCTGACGATTTCCCAGATGGACCAAATTTAGATGATTTGATAAAATTTTATATCAAAGCTAAGAAAGCCAGCGACCAGGTCAGTCGTGTTGGAAGACATCGTGTAGATGATGAAACTAGGATGTTACAAATGCAGTATTTTGATTTGGTTGCGACCTTACATGAAGACGGGTTCCACGGAGAAGTTGGGGCGTTCTTTTATTTTGATCAGTTCAAGAGGCTTGAAAGGGAAATGCAGATTGGGACACCTCACTCAGAAGGCGTTTTCATGCCATATCTTCGGGAAATAGCTCAGAAAACTGAGTCGCGCAGGCTGTTAAAATATATAAAAAAGTATGTTATGGCTACGCCATATCTCATCTTGGGGGATATGAGGCTTGCTGTTGCTCTTGATACACATAAAGAACGCGACGATAAAGGTGAGCTATCTAAAAAAGAGAAAACACGGATAGCAGAGACAATAAAATTCCTAGATGGACTGGAAGAACACCTTGGAGAATCATGTCCTGTACCTATTCTTGATGACCATGAGGTTTTTTGTGAGCTGCTGCGTAATTGGGGGGTTCCGGAATCTTATATAAGCGACGAGTATGCTCTATATGCCCTAGACTCAGCCGAAGCCCTTTTTGATATAAATCCATTTTGGAAAAAGGGGCATGGCATAAGAGAGTTTGAAAGAAGTCTGAAAGTTGGAGAGGATTATATTGATGAAGATCTTTCCACAAGGAACAGGCTGGCGCGCTATCTATTAAGTCTTTACAGAAGGAATAGGAAAGAAATAGACGAATTGGTTGGTGAAAACGATCCACGTGATTGGAAACTGGAGAATTAAACTATGGAAGGAGAAATCGATCCATTAAGAAACAGGATGGAAGCAGTTAGGGAGTTAAAAGCAGAATATGGAATAGGGTCCCAGGATGCCCTTAGATATTTGAAAATTCGGGAAAGGTATCAAATTTTGAAGGATAAAGTTGCACAGGTGCTTGAGTCAGAAGGATCGCCGTGCAGGCTAACTGTCAGGGAAACTGAAAATATTGACGACTGTTTTGCATGGGGAAGCTTGTATAATGCGATTTCTGGGCTATTGTATAAAGGCCCCCAAGGACCCGAGAGGGTGTTTCTTGTCAAAGGATATGGTCAGATCAAAGTTGATATTGAAGAATTCCTTATAGAATATTGCAGACAGAGGAATCAAACAGACGACCCTGATATAGCCTTTAGGGACGCCTATCGCGTTATTTTTGAAGGCGGGAAGCCGTTTCTGGAAATACTTGGAAGGAAAGTCAGCTTCCAAGATATAAAAGACGGCAATGTGGAAACTGAGCCGCTTCCTGATGACCTTTTTATTGATGAGGATGAAGCCTCTCAGTTTCGTTTGTGGTTAATTGGAGCCGAAAACGAGAACCCATTTAGCTATATATCACCAGAAGAAAGTCCAACAAGATCAGAACACAGATATTTGCTAAACAATGCTCAACTTGGCCGCAGAATTGAGAGGGATCAGACATCAGGAAGTTTATGGGAAGAAAGGAGGCTTGCCCTTAATGCGATGTCAACGTATTCGATGTTAGAGAGACTTGACTACGATCTTATGGGTAAGAAATGCAGAAATGCATATGGAGTTTCGATAGATGCAAGGTTATCGGCATTGGAAAGTGATTTGCGTGCTATCCGAGATCCAGAACAAAGAAGGATAATTAGAAAAGAAATCCTTGCAATCAAGAAAAACAGGGCTTGGTTAGAAAGGTTTTTGAGTGGATGATATGAATACGACAGAAAAACCCAGGGAGATATATGCTTGAAATAAGACAATATGGGGCAAGATTGAGAGCAATTGATAGGGAGCATGGCAGAATCTATTGGCTTAGCGAGTCTGACATAATCCCACTTGGTTCCCCTCGTCATGCGTTGGGTAGCCCGTCAAACCACGAACCGTGGATTAACCAGTGTTTAGAGGATTTCAAAAGGGAAAACCAAAGACGGCCTGTTGCTTATATGAATTTTCTGCGCACTGTGGAACCGGCAGGCGACCGCGCATATGTTCTGAAAACAGACGCAGGAGAGCACCAAATGCCAGTTGTTCCGCATATAACTTATTATGACTCCTTTTGTAACCACATGTGGGTCCAATTTTATGCAATACCAGAAGACAAGCTCATGCTTGGAGACGGGCCGCCTGACACTACAAAAATTGATATGGACCACGAGGATGCCATAGAAGAAGATAGGTTGCGGCAAGTTAGCTAGATTTAGGAATTGTCAAACAGTTCTTAATTTCCACCGGTTAGAAAGCTATCTTTTAAATGTTTTAATCAAAAATTCTATTGAGCCAACTTCCCAACTATCAAAAACAAATCCGAATTTTTCTTTTCTAAATACTTTCTCCACAAAGCTGAACAGCTTTTGTTGGGTCTTAATGTCAGCATCTTCCAAAATTCTCAGAAGGGTTTTTATAAGGTCTTTTGGTTTCATTGGGAACTTCTTCAATGGGTATTTTTCCAATTCCCACTCTAAATACTTGTAATAAGGCGTTACCCTTTCCTCTAAACCAAAAATTACATCAAGAAAACTGTGAATGGAACGGGAAGCTTCCAGCCTTGCACCAACAGGATTGCCGTCCCTAAAACATTTCAGGGAACGATACACATAGTTTATGTAGCCATCCAAAGCTCCAGCAACATATTCCCTTACTTTGTCTTTTGGGATTTTTCCCTTTTCGTCAATCAATTTTTGGATTTCTCCAGTTTTGTCAACAATTGCTTTCACATGTGTATAGCTTGCCCTGTCCCATTCAAACGGGCTTCCAATTTCAGCATGTTTTCTAAACTCAGAAATAGAAAACACAGAGAAACCAAAGGGTGGCTTATTTTTCTTCTTGTATTTATCTTTGTATTGGTTTGCAACCTTGTCTTTTACAACAACTTCTATATCATAATCTGAGAACTTGGTTTCTTGGTTCTTGCCTCTTGAGCCGTTGAGGAAAAAGCCGATTATGTCTGGGTCTTTTTTTGCCTCTTTGACAAGTTTACTAAAGCTTTCTTTGTGGCCCATATCTAAGCCCTATACCTCAACATCCCACCGATGCCGCCCAAGGCCTTAAATTGCTCGCCTTCTGCGGTCTCTGAGGATATGGTCTCGACCTTGGTTGACATTTTCTCGGCGGTTTCAAGGATTTTTTCGACGAGGTCTTCTTGTGAAACCACAGACAGCTTTGATTCGCATTTTGGACAGGTTTGGTTTTCCACAATTGATCTGTCAACAACCTTTTCTACCTGCTCCCCACATTTACAGCTGTAGTTTACCTTTACCCAATCCAAATCTTCTGAAACCATCAATGTTTCCACAAGGCCGCCTTTTAGGGATTCAACAGTCTGCTTGAAACCATATACCACAAGGCCCGAGGCTTTGCCAAGTTCGGTGAAAAACCTCTCAACGATTTTTTTCTCCCTGATTACGGAGGCTTCTTTTAAGATATCAGAAGATCTGTCTAAAGCCTCCCTAAATCCTTGCTCGCCTGTATAGGAGATGTCCACAACACCTAGTATTTTGTTTTTGATTTCGTAACCAAGGAACTCCCCTTTCGCAAAACCATCTTTTACTGGGCCGGGACCTGCTATGATAACGCCCTTCAAATCCTTTAACTCCCTAAACTTTTCTGTGGCCGCCTCGCCAATCATTTTCAAGAAATCGTGAAGAAGCCCTTCGCGCACGCGCGCATACCTTGCCTGCGACCAACCCCCTTTGGATGTTTTTCCAGGAACAAGGGAATCCAAATGTTTTAGCGGCTGGATTTTTTTCCCTTTTAACAGGCCAATATCGCCGTCCTGGGTGTCGATAAGTATGAAGCCGTAGATTTCCTTTTCCCTGAATATGTCGTGTAA
>DATDTO010000135.1:0-3566 GCA_035290825.1 archaeon | reverse complement strand
GGGGCTTCGGCTAATGAAGGTAAGTCTGAGGAAACGTTCGCTGATGTTTTTGATATGCTGGCTGAGGAGCTCTTTGAGATGAACAAGATGATTGAAAGGCGGGTGGAGGCAGTTGATTTGTCGCCTTGGTTCAAGAAAGGCAAGGGTTTGCAGGGGCGCGGTTTTTCAATACAAATAAGCTCTGGAGGCAACAGACAGCCGCAGATTTCTGTGCAAACCTTTGGTGATGTTAATAGGAAGGATGTTGAAAGGCAATTATATAGCCAGCTTGGAATTAGAAACACTGCCAAACCAACCACACCACGCCAACAACAACAGCCGAAAGTAAGGTTGCCAGCACCAAAAACAAATGAAGGGACGACACTGATTCGTAGATCAGTGTCCAACTTTCAGGAGCCGAAAACCAGTATAAAAGGCATCCAAAACAAGCTTGTTATTGACCTTGAATTGCCGAAGGCAAAACCGCAAGATATAGAGATAAAGGAATTGCCAAGTTCTGTGGAGGTCAAAGCTGTAGTTGGCGACAAAGCATTTTTTAAAATCTTGACAAAGCCAGAAAACAAGAGGATCACGGGTAAAGGCTTTGACAAAGGCGTGTTGCATCTGGAGTTTAGTTAATTTACATGGCTGATTTTAAGGGAGTGATAATTGAAGAAAGCCTCGAGAAAAAGGATGTTCTGAGGAAGGTAAATATTGTAAAAACAAATGTAGAGCAAGTTGGCGAAGAGCACAAAACACCTTGGCTCGAGAAGTGGACTTTACACACAGTTGCGATTCAAGAAAATCAAGCAGAGAACATATCAAAGGAAATAAGTAAATCCTTGGACTCAAAGCATGGGGGTAGTTGGTATGCAGACTTCAAGAGTGATAAGCTACATTACATCGTCTTTCGCGGCAAAATATTCAAAGTTGACCGCTCAAAGCCGGAACAATATAAAAAAGTTACAAAATATGGTTTAAGGCTTGGTATACCAAAATATCAGGTTGATTTTTCGCCAGAAATAAAATAAAATCACTATTTTTTCTCTTCTACCTTTGGCTGGATTAGTTGTGTTGTGGTTGCAGCTGGTTTTGCCTGTTGAGGTTGTGGTTTAGGCGCAGAGGTAGTTTTGGAGAATTGCCTGGATGTTTTTATCTCATCGATTTCCAGCCATATAACAAACGCCCCGCCAATTATCAAGAGTAAAGGAACTACACCGCTTGCAACAAGCAAGAAGTTGTACCACCACCTTATGGTCAGGCCTGGAACCAAAGAATTCACAAAGCCGGTGTATAGTGCAATACCTATAAGTGCTATTATTATGCCAATAACGAGCTTAATTACTGCCTTCATATCCTATTAAAAAGGGATTTATATTTATATAGCTTATCTCACATACATCAGTAATAGATATTTATGTATAAACAGCTGGATGCATGGCACAAACCTCAAGAGAAGCTTGGTGATGCGTATAAACAGAAGCTTATTGCTTGGAGAGCAGAAGAAGTTGTCCAGAAAATAGAGAGGCCGACAAGGCTGGACAGGGCACACTCTCTTGGTTACAAAGCCAAACAAGGCGTTGTGATTGTGCGGGTAAGGTTAAAGGGCGGCGGCAGGAAAAGGCCAAGGCCAGCGATGGCAAGAAAGCCTTCAAAATCAGGCAGGTTTTTCACAGCCAAAAAATCAAAACAGTGGATAGCTGAGGAAAGGGCTGCAAGGAAATTCCCTAACCTAGAGGTCCTTAATTCTTATTGGGTTGGTGAGGATGGGGTAAGCCATTGGTATGAAGTCATCCTTCTCGACAAACATCACCCATCTATACAAAGCGATAAAGAGCTAAGGTGGATAACTGAGCGCCAACATAAGGGTCGTGTGCACCGTGGCTTGACATCAGCAGGCAAGAAATCGCGAGGTTTATTGCACAAAGGCAAAGGCGCTGAAAAGCTAAGGCCATCGTTAAGGGCTCACAAGAGGTTGGGTAAATAAATACTGACGTCTAAATAATGTAATGAACAATAAAGTCCTAAAAGTAAACAATACTATAAAGAAGCTGGGTTATGGGGAACAGGATCCACCAGTAAGATATTTCTTTTCTGTTTTATCTGAACTTTCAAACAAAGCCTATTTTAAATGCATTTTAATGAAAATTTTAGAAAAAAGACCCAATATAACAGAGGAACATCTTGCATATTTAATTTACATATCTCTCCAATATTTGACTAACTTTGATTATGATAAAGAAAATAAGAAGGGAAAAATAGAAAAGGATTTGATTGGGTATTCAGACAAAATAATAAAACTCTGCCAGACTAAGTACGCTTCTACAAATGTTATCGAACGTTACGCATTTATGCAAATAATCCTTGCAATAGTTAACAAGCCTTCTTTGGTAATTGATCTGGGAGCAAGCATAGGGTTGGGTTTGATGTCACTAAATACAGATAGTTTTTCCCATGTAGACGTGGATTCCTCACTAAAAGACTATCTAAGCAACAAGGCAAAAGTTTCTAAAGCAATAGGTGTCGACATACAAAAACCAGATTTAAAATGGCAACTGGCTTGCTATTTACCAGAAAGCACGAAAAATAGACTGGAATTGGAGAATGCTTATAAAAAGTTAAAGAGTAGCGGAACAAAAGTTCGTATTATAGAGGGGAGTGTTTTAGAGTTAGACAAAATCAAATTAAAGGCAGATGTTGTATGGACTAGTAATATACTTTATGAAGTTGAAGGTGATCTCAAGAAAGTATTTAGGGACATTAAAAATCTTTTGAACAAAGGCGGTATATGGATAAATGCTGATTATAGGTATGACGACAAACCCCTTGCAACAAAAGAAAACCCCTACGTTGCAATGGTGAGGATAAAGGAGAAGTGGAATATGGTTTTCGAAGTTTTAGAGGCTCCGTCTGATGTTTTAAGGACTGTAAAAAAGGGAAAAAACTTTGAAAAATTTATAGAAGCTTGCGAATAGACCCCAACCATTTGTTAAGCTCTTTAAAGAATTCCTTATTCCTTTCCATATACTTTTCCCTTTCTTCACCAATATCCTGAGCATTAAAGGCAGCGCTTTCTTCTGGAGAAAGAGTTTTTGTTGGTGTAACAGCTAGTTTTGTATCATTTAATCCGTCCCATTCTGGAATTGGTATTTTAGGATGCTTTATTTTGCTGTCCCAATTTGGATCAACCTTAACCCATTTTTCTGTTTCGGGTATCCAGACTTCAATATAACCATGAGTTTCAGGATCCTCATGTGGAAGTTTCAAAAGTTGTTTTGGCAATACTAAATCTTCCCATCTAAAATAACAAACAATATCTCTTGTTTTTAGACCTATACCTCGAAGAAGCCTCGACAATATCTCCGGTTTTGTTACACATTCATAGCCTTGATCACCTTCATTAATAGCAATGAAATAAGGTATATCTCGCACCATCTTGAATAGCCTTATTCTTTCAGTAATTTCAGATGTCATAGTTCTCTAACTGTGTTTATTCTTTAATTTTAGTTTCTTATATTTTAGAACGATATTTATATATAATGCCGAGATGGCGGAACGGTAACGCGCTAGTGATGTATATCGGCGAT
>DATDTO010000134.1:0-8377 GCA_035290825.1 archaeon | reverse complement strand
GAACAGACTGACAACCGCCGTATAGATAATGGCAATCTCCAGCGAAACCACAGACTGGATCAAGAGTTGGCCTACACTCCTTATTGGATTCACATTGAGACTCGTTCAAACCATAACACCTCGTAGCTGTTCCGGTAATATTCTTATCGGCACTTTTATTACTATTTGAGGGGTTTGCCACAGTGCAACCACTAACAACCACAACAGAAATCAAAACCAGAGCAAACAAGACGATTCTCATAAATATAGATAGTTTTCGTATATAAGAGGCAACGTTCAGCCCTATGAAATACTATTCAAAAACAAACTCGAATTCCCTTTGGTTCTTTGTTGTCCATTTTTTCTCATCTAGTTTTTTTCTATACTTCAGGACTAAGATAAAAATTATTCCCACAAGAATCCCGCCAAGGTGACCCCAGTTTGCTATCCCAGGCTGCGAGCCTGTCAGCCCATAGAATATTTCCAGTCCGGCAAAAACAAACACAGCGGCTATTGCAGGCATTGGTATCCCTGGGAACATGATGATCCAGTTCCTTGGATATAAAAACCCGTAGACAGCCATTATACCGAACACAGCGCCGCTTGCACCAAGCATTGGTATTTGCATGTTTATCAGCAAATCAGCAGGCGAAGACAACGCAAAAGTTATCACCAGAAATATTACACTCGAACCTATCCCAGCCAGGAAAAACAAAGTCAGATATTTTCTGGCCCCAAGAACTTTTTCTACAGTTATCCCGAATATGAACAAGACAAAAAGGTTCAGGAAAATGTGTATTTCGTCCCAATGCAAAAACATATAGGTAACAAACTGCCACACCTCCCCTCTAAGGGCTTTAGCCGGTGTTAAAGCAAACTGTTCTGTGAACCCAACAACTAAATTTTGGATTACAAAAATTGCAATAATAAACCCAACCAAAGCTAGCGTGACCCTCATCTAAACACCTTAATTAATTACCAATAATCAGAATTTCTTCTTTGCTAACTTTAAATCGTCAGCGAGTATTGTCTTCCTTCCTGCGTGCTTAGAGTACTCCACCGCGTCCCTGGCAATTAACAGCCCTATTTCTTCCAAAACAGCGGAAAATTCCTCTGCTGCAGCTTTTGAGACCCTTTCAGCCCCAGCTTTCCTTAATATCTTTTCCATTGCTGACAAAGACAAATTTGCCATATAATCTACCTCCTCTTAAAACGCATTCTGGTATTATTTTGGCCTCCTTTTTTAAATACCCATAGGCACCCTTTATATATCGGCGTTCCAAATAACTATAAACACTTCCGATCGTTGTCGGAAAATAAAAAACGGGGGTTAAAAATTTTTATGCCAAAAGGATACTGTGTGAAATGTAAGAAAAAAAACGTCGAAATGAAAAACGCAAAGCCTGTCAAGCTGAAAAACGGCAGGGCAGCAACAAAGGGCGAATGCCCAAAATGCGGCACAAAAATGTTCAGAATCGGTGGTTAAACCCGCATATTATTTTTTCTTCTCTTCTTTTATTTTATTTTTGATCTTAGCTACTGCTTTGTTTATTAAACAACCACCAGTCATTGGTTAGATTGGTTCAATAGACTGGTGGAATAGCGTTATTTAAATCCCCAACGCATACTATAGACATGGAACAGCTTAAAAAATGGATTGAAGTTGAGGGGAAAATGATGGATGCAGTTGAGTTTACTAGATTTATCAGGCGACAGATGGCATCTGAAACCAGAACTATGATGGAAGAAGTTGTCATAAAAGAGCATGAAAATACCAAGAGATTAAGGCAACTTCAACAACTTGCTTAATTCTTCCCTTGTTGTTAGAAAGACAGGCGTTATATATTTGTTTCTTGAATTGACTATATTGTAGACCTTTTTCATTTCCTCTGAAGCCATTGTTTTCCTGTTCAAAGACAATATAGTTTTCACACTGCCAACAGAAGCTGATGCAACTATAAGAAAATCGTTTTCAATGTCCCTGTGTTTGTCTTTTGAAAGATCTGCTGTTTGATGATATTGTTCCGCCAAATTAATTATCCTTTCAGTTGTGGTTATGTTTCCTCTATGAATTTTTCCATATATCAATTTTAATTCTTCTGCCTGTTGTTTTCTGCCAGTTTTTCTTAGAAATTCAGATGATCTATGGATTTCTTTTTCAACAACATCGCAAGATTGGATAAACGCTTTTTGTGAAAGCTCTTCAAGCAATTTTTCTAGTTCAACATCTTGTGCAGCTGCTATGTACATTGAAGTGTCGAGAAGAATCATATACAACTATTGAATTGGTTGAATAAATATCCACTACGACTGCCGACAACTTCTCCGTTACTCATTCTTGCGGTACTCGACTTTTTCTTCCCAAAAGTTTAATTATTTCTTTACCTTAGAGACTATTCTTTTTGTCGTTTCTGGGTTTATTATTATCTTCGTGGCTATACTGTCTGGATCTGCCCCATTTGCAAGAATCGTAGCAATTGATTCCAGTGCTTTTTCCACCTTGTCTGAATAGCCGCTTATTTCAGAGTAGGGCCTTGGGAGAGAGAAATATTTTTGTAAAACAGGTTCCTGGCCCTCTGGGGAAACTATGAACAATAGTGTAGCTGTTGGGTTTGCTGATCTTTTCTGGCCTTCCTGGATGACGAGAAGAGCTTTTTTATCTATTTCTGCCCCAGCCTCCTGCGGTTTTATTTGCCCATTCCTTGCTTTCTGCGCCAGTTCTTCCATCTCTTTTAGGAGACCGCTTATTTTTTCATCAATATTTTTATCTGAATCCAATTCAGCATTTACTGCTCCATCTATATCGGCCTTCTGTGCAGAAGATGGCTCTTGAGGTGTTTTCGGTACGGGATTTATTTCTACTTTTATTTTTTCTGTTCTCGGCGATCGATCTGAATTTTCCTCTGTCTTCATGGCCCAACTGCCAAAACCAACCAAACCTCCATCCAAAAACAATTTATCTCCTACACGATTCTCATATTCCCCTGGTATCCTTTCTATATTTATTTCGGCCTTTGTGTCTGGACCCAATTTTATAGGGTCTGCTGAAATATAGCCAAAGCCTTCTGGTGGTTTTGAATCGCCTGGGCCAGTTAATTGGAATTTGTAAACCTTTATTTTTCCCAGTCCAAAAGGCGCTCCAAATTTACCAGTGTAACCAAGTCCAGCTGCATATAATTGCTCTGGTGTGTATTCTGCCCCCTCTAATTTTGTTGATTGACCGCCAATATTTATTGTGGCTGACTGGACTTCTCCTTGAAAGTTAATTGCGAGTTCTGTTGGCTGGCCTGTTTTGACAGTTATTTTTCTCTCTTCTGGTTTTTTTATTTCGCAGGGGCTTGCAAGAAGCGACATCATTGTGCCTGCAAACCTGGAATTTTCTGATTGTATATCGCTTTTTCCATGGTCAAAGCCATGTTCTAATTTAATGACCTCGAATTTTGGAGGCGGTCCAATTTTTGCATGGTACTTTCCTGAATACCCATTTTCTTCAGATCTACTGGTAACAGTAAATAAACAGTGGCCTTTTCTGAAAACAGACGCCACCTCAAAAGTAGGTATGTCATAAGCGCTGCCAGCACTCATATCATATTCAAAGAGCTTGGATACACCTTCGTCTCCTGGCGATGATATTGAGGAAACCTTTGTTGCATCGTACCCGAAAACACGATCGTTGAAGATGTCAGATAATGTTTTCCCATACTGGCTTTTTCCATTTTCATCAAACTCCAAATTTACTTCGCCTGTTGTTTTTATTGTTACATCATCAATTGTCCTTATTTTCTCGATGTTTTTATCCTCGATGCTAAGACTGCACGATTCTATTGATAGAGTGCCCCAGGACCGGTAATTTAATCCTGTTGCTCTGGACAGAGCCCAACAATCAAGATCCCTTTCTTTCCAGCTTAAAGCGGTCAGCATGAAAGCGTTTGTTTTTGTTTTTCCAATCTTTACTGTGATTTCATCAAAAACCCTAGGAACCATAAAAAAGTGGTTGTTCTCATGGACTTCTGCCCTGATCAAGTATTCTCTGGCTGAGCCGTCTGGCCAAGGCTCTAAACCAAGTATGGGAACAGTTAGAGTATGGGAAGTTGTTAAACCGCCTTTATTTTTGCCTGTGTAAATTTCTTTCCCATCTAAATAGATTTTCAAGTGGCCTTCTTTGAAAAGCTTCCCTTGTATTGATTTTGCCCCAATGAGGCCTCCAGGAGGTTGAAGGATTAAATTGTCTATTTTGACTTTCAAGTCTACATCTGTTTTTTCTTCTGACGAATAGCCATCTTCTGGCTCAATTATTTCCACTGCTGGATCTCCACCATCACCGACTATTGGCCAGTTATTTATTAAGAAGTCGTCATCGCCTGGTCCTTGTCCACAATCAGGGCGGCTTTTTATTTTTGAGATGCATGCGCCCAAGGAGACATAAAGTGAGCACCTTATTTTAATGTCTACAGATGAACTTTCAATAAGTTTGTATATTGGGTGGTTATCCGGTGGGCAGTTTGGTTCTTGTGGTCTTTGGTCTTCAGATGTGCAGGACTGTGTTTCATTTGGTTTTCCTTGGTCAATACCACAATTATTATTGTCTGTGCATGTTCTGGATTGTTTACTGTCTGCGCATTCTGCTGACCAATTTGAACAGCTCCAGTCAGGCGAACAGGAGTCTATGCAGGATTGTGTTAAAATTGGATCTCCCTGACAGGCCTGGTTTATTTTATTGCACATTCTGCCTTGTTTCCCGCCTTGGCAAGCAGACCATTCTAAGCAAGAGAAGTCGTTTTGATTGCAAGGAGGGGATGCCAATGTGACTGCTGATCCATCGGAAGGCCAGTCTTGGATAACTGAAACTATTCCTGCCAGTGTATTGTGATCTCCATTTACAAAATTTTGTATGTTGGTTGAGAGGGCAGAATTGATGATGGGATCATCCCCAAAGGTTTGGACTATATTGGATCTAATTTCTGGGTCTGGATCAGAAAGCATCGTTGTTAAAATTACAGCCAACTCCAGTGGTGGTACGGTGGTTTTAAGTTTGTTGAGAGCTTCAAATTTCTGCGCCCTGTCATCTGTTTCTCCAATAAATCCCAGAATGGCTTGTGTACCATCCGGGATAGGGGCCTTTTGGGCTAATGGACCTTGATCTCCCGTTGTTGGGGAAAATGTATCTATAGGCGGGCTCTGGGGATCCAGAGAAACTAAAACCCCTGCTACAACAGCAACTATTACAACAACTAACACAGCTATTATCTTGATCTGAACGACCATAGAAATTATTAGTTTCCTGATATTTATAATTAGTAACGTAGGAAAATACTGTGTATCTTCTTCTATCTGCGAACAGGCGTATCATCTACTACCGGAATAGCGGAACGGTACCCTCTGCTCAGGTTTTTAACAGTTCCTAACAATAACTAACTGATTGGTATGACTATATACTCCCACTCCAGGCTTTCAACCTTTGAGCAGTGCGCGCTGAAGTTCAAGTTCAAGTATTTGGACAAGGTTGAGACAGATATAGAGCAGACTGTAGAGGCTTTTTTAGGCGATTTTGTCCACAGGGCTTTGGAAAAGCTGTACAAGGATTTGAAATTCCAGAAACTCAACACATTGGAGGAGTTGCTTGATTATTTTAACACAGAATGGAAGAAGAATTGGAACAAGGAAATAATAATTGTGCGGAAGGATTACACAGAAGAAAACTATAGGAAAATGGGGGGGCAGTTCATCACAGATTATTACAAGAAGTACCAACCTTTTAACCAATCGAAAACAATTGACTTGGAGAAAAAGGTGGCGATAAAACTGGACAAGAACGGCGTGTACCAGATGCAAGGTTTTGTTGACCGTCTGGCTTCACCACAAGAAGGTGTTTATGAAATACATGACTACAAAACTCACGCCTCCCTCCCAATGCAAGAATATTTAGAAGAGGATAGACAATTAGCTTTGTACGCTATTGCTATCAAACAGATGTACCAGGACACCAAGGATGTCAAACTTATCTGGCACTTTCTGGCATCTGGCAAAGAGTTTGTCATACAGAAAACAGAGGAGCAGTTAGAAAGGTTAAAACAGGAAACAGTTGAACTGATCAAGAAGGTTGAGTCTGAAAAAGAATTCAAACCTAAGGTCTCTTCGCTTTGCGACTGGTGCCAGTTTAGGCAAATTTGCCCAGAGTGGTCTCACCTTTACAGTTTGGAGAAAAAACCACTGAACAAGTATTTTGGCGATGACGGTGTGAAATTAGTAAATAGTTATGCAGAGCTATACAACAAGAAAGAGCACCTTGAAAAAGAATTGGAGCTGTTAAAAGAGGCGCTGATAAAGTTCGCAAAGGAAAACAAGATAACCGCTGTTTTTGGCTCTGACAACAAGGCGAAAATTTATACCTATCAGAACCTTAAATTCCCATCTTCAGAAGATCCAAAAAGGTGTGTGATGGAAAAGGTTTTGGAACAGCTTGGCGTATCAAAGGATGTGTCAAGGATCGACTTAATAAAACTTTCCAACCTAATAAAATCTGGCCAAATCGCGCCGGAAATACTTCAAGAGCTGGAAAAGTTTTACACCAAAGAGGAGACTAATATAGTTAAGATCTCCAAATTCGAAAAGAAGGAGCACTAGTTTATGGAAGAAAATCAGACAATAAAACAGCTTGTAGATATAATCTTACAACAGGCCAAAGAAAAGGGTTGGGGATCAAAACCAGACGAGATAAACTTGGGCGAGAAAGTAGCTCTCATACATTCTGAAATATCAGAAGCCTTGAATGCTTATAGACTAGGTAAAATGGAAGGGAAGGATTGTTTTAAGGAGGAGTTGGCTGACACAGTAATTAGGATTTTGCACCTTTGTGGGATTTATAGTATAGATATACAAAAAGAACTGGTCAAGAAAATACAGGAAAATAGCAAGAGGGATTGGAATTGGGATAGACTCCAAAATAAATAATATGTCAAAAGTCCATATACTAACCTACGGCTGCACTGCGAACCAAGCAGACAGCCAAATAATGAGTGCTGTTCTAGAAAAAGAAGGGCATAAAATCAGTGATTTTAATAGTGCTGATTATGTCTTGGTAAACACTTGCGCTGTGAAAGAGGCCACAGAAAACAAGATAATTTCGAAGCTGGGCAAATTTGCTAAAACAGATAAGAAAATAATAATTGGCGGCTGTTTGCCAAAGGTTAATTTGGCCAGGATAAAAAAAGCGGTCCCAAACTTTGCTGGGATCTTGGATACAAGGTCTGTTGACAAGCTTCCTGGAATTTTGAAGAAAATAGAAAGCGGTGGGTCCAATCTTCTGGAATTTTCTGACCAACCACCAATAAAACCAAACCTTGTCAAAAGAATCCCGGACACAATTTCTGGAATTGTACAATTGTCAGAAGGCTGCGACTTGTCATGCACATATTGCGCGACAACAATTGCAAGGGGTGATTTGGTTTGTTTCCCCACAGAAGATATAGTTAGAGGTGTGAGCTATTTGGTAAAGGAAGGGTGCAAGGAGATTTTACTAACTTCCCAGGATAATGGGGCATATGTACATGGTAAAGTTAAACAACCAGAGCTTTTAGAAAGCATTGTAGCTATAGATGGTGAGTTTTTTATAAGAAACGGTATGACTAATCCAATGTATTTGAAGCCATTTTTAAACCAACTAATAGAAGTTTACAAGAGCCCAAAAATGTACAAATTTCTGCACATACCTGTTCAATCTGGTTCAAATAAAGTTTTACAAAAAATGAAAAGAGGCTATAAAATAGAACTTTTTGAGAAAATTGTAGAGGAGTTTAGAAAAGAAATCCCGGAAATAACAATATCAACAGACATAATTGTTGGTTTTCCTGAGGAAACAGAAGAAGATTTTCAGGAGACAGTTAACTTAGTTAAAAAAATGAAATTTGATGTTCTCAATATATCCAAATTTGGCTCAAGGCCAGGCACAGAGGCTGAAAAAATGGAGCAGGTTGACAAAAAAGAGGTTAACAAGAGGTCTGCCACCCTTTCAGTATTGGTTAAAAAAATCTTCTCAGAAAATAATAAAACATGGGTTGGTTGGTCTGGAAGGTGTTTGGTGAATGAAATTGGGAAAAATGGAGATCTGGTTGCAAGAAACCCTTTCTATAAACCGGTTGTTTTGGACGGTGTAAAAAACAAAAGTTTACTCGGAAGTTTTGTGGATGTAGAAATCACAAAAGCAAAAGAGACTTATTTGGTTGGGAAAATTACAAAGGCACTAAACCACCGATCATTGGAAGCAGCGCTGGCACTGCAAACCCGCTGATCAAGTAGCCTACAACACCTATTAAACCGGCGTGTGTAAATGGTATGCCTAAAAAAGCTTTGGTTAGGACTATCCAAACAAGAATCTGGACAATGATAAGCGGCAAGAAGC
>DATDTO010000133.1:0-6272 GCA_035290825.1 archaeon | reverse complement strand
CTTCCCTCACAAAGTTTTTCAGGTAGACTGCTATTGATCGCGCCACATTTGGGAACAAGCCAGCAGTCTTCTTGTAATCAATCTCCTTTGGCATGGCCTCCCAACCAACACCTAGATGGAAACCGGTCCCACCAGAAAACTTTATTGAAGTTTTTACACCGTGTTTTTTCAGTGCGTTAGCAAGAACGCGCGCAGCTATCTTGCCATGCTCAACAAAATCACAATCAATGTCCAAGATCAAGTCCCAACCAACCCTAAGCTCCTGTTGGTTCCCCTCCTTTATCGCCAGGGGTTGTGACCACCTTTCAATCGAGCTGTGGAATTCTATGATACCGTTTCTGACCGCTGCAAGAATATCGCCACCATACACAATCGTATTCGGCCTCTTGCTGTAACCGCCGTCAGCATAAGCACCGGCGACCTCCCTGTTTTTTGCAAAATCTAGCAAAGCATTCTGTATGTCCTCCCTGGAATAATAAGAAACTATTTCTTGGGGCGTCATGATCAGCAGTTGGTTCGCAGATTTAAAAAACTAAAAAGTCTCGAGGATCTTCAGGCTTCTTTTAGTCTCATCCAATGCCTCTAGAAGGTCTTTCTTCAAAACCTGGTGTAAATCCTTTTTTAGCAAGGCTTCGCCTTTTTCGACAAGGGTTTTTTCAACAAAAAGTGATGGGAACAAACTACCGAAAAAGGCCTTGGCATAAGTCCTCTCCTGCTTCTCGAAGACTTTTTCAATATTGGCAAAAAACAAATCAATGTAGGCCCTTAATTTTTCTTTCTGTTTTTTTGAATAGAAGCCGCCCATGCCTGTCCTCAGGTAATCCAAAGAATGTCCTGTCCCATCCACAAACATTTTCCAGCTTTTCTCCTTGTTTTCAATTTTCGCCACTTCAGCTTCGAAAGCTGATTTCTTGCCTATGTCTGTTGGGTCCCTTTCCAATTCTTTTTTAATCAGTCCGTCAGTTTCAGGGTGCCCTAAACCAGCTAACCTCACGATTGTGTCCCACCTATGCTCTTGGTTATATTCAAAGTTTTTTACCACCAAACTTCCTTTGAGCAAGTCTACAATATTGTCTGCAGATTTTGCTCCACCGACACCCGCAAGAATCATCAGGAACCATGCGTTCTTGTTTTCCTTCGGGACACCATCCTTTTTTATATTCTCCCAACCAAGCTGGTAAAACTTCTCGCACCACTGCGCATATTTTTCATCCTTTATGTAATAACCTAAAATATGGGCTGCTGTGATAAACATCCTTTCCAAAATTATCAATGTGCTTTCCTTCGGGCTTTTTGTAAATACCAAGTTCAAATATTTTTCCGGATCAAGCTTGGCGTCCCTAACCATCTGCCACAGAGAACCGATCACCATCTGCCTTGTCAAATTCTCCTTTATTTTTTCCAGGTTGTTCAGTGCATATTTCAAAGAGCCCTCATCAAAAATGTCCTTGACATAATCATGGTCGTTGCAATTGAGATAAATCAAGTCTGGCTTCTTGGTTCCCACAAGGTTTGAAACCTGTGTCAGCGGCTCCTGGTAAAATACGCTTTGCTCCTTTCCTTTTTCACAGGAAGCCTCATTTTCGTAAAAGAGGCCAAGCTGTACTTTGTGCGGCCTGAAAATGTTGCTCCCAGTTGATTGGTTTTGTTTGAGTGAAAAGGATTTTATAGAGCCAGCATTATCGGCCTCGTAAACAGCCTCGATTGAATTGACGCCAGTTGTTTCCAGCCATATTCTCGACCAGTCTGTCAAATCAATACCACTTGCCTCTGTCATCGCATCCAAAAAATCTTTCAAAACTGTGTTTCTCCACTGGTGTTTTTTGAAGTACAAACCAAGGCCTTTTTTGAAAACATCTTCACCAAGGAAATACAAAAGTTGCTTTAAAACAGCTGCGCCCTTTGAATAGCTGATACCGTCAAAATTCGTGAAAGCAATCTCTGTGTCTGGCGCATCTGCTGCGATTGGATGTGTTGTTACAAGCTGGTCTTGGTAATATGCCCAAGCTTTGCGCGCATAAAACAATTGCCATGCATCAACAAACTCGGTTGCATTTGCCATCCCAAAATAGGAAAGGAAGTCAGCAAAGCTTTCATTCAACCAGAGGTCGTCCCACCACTTCATCGTTACAAGGTCACCAAACCACATGTGGACCATCTCATGCAAAATGACATTGGCCAGCCTTGAGCGCTCAGTCCTTGTCGGTTCATGCCTGAACAAGTAATGCTCACTAAAGGTGATGGCTGCCACATTTTCCATCGCGCCGCTGTTGAATTCAGGCACAAAAATCTGGTCATATTTCTCAAATGGATATGGGTAATCAAAAAACTTCGAGTAAAAGTCCAAACCTTGCCCTGTCAACAAAAAAATCTCCTTCTCCCTGACATGCTTCTTCATCGACTGCCTGCAAAATATCCTCAAATCCATCCCATTGTGTTTTGTGTGGAAGCCGACAAAGTTTCCGGCGCTGACATGGAAAAGGTATGTGCTGAACAGATGGGTTTTTTTGAATGTCCATGTTTTTGTTCCAGACTTATCTACAAATTTACTTTCCCCAGTGTTAGAAATAACAACCCAATCGCTCGGCGCTGTGACAACCAGGCTATATGTCGCCTTTAGGTCAGGTTGGTCAAAGCAAGGGAACATCCTGTGCGCATCATAAGGCTCGAAGTTGCTGTAGACATATTCTCTGCCGTCTTCTGGGTCTACGAATTGATGGAGCCCATCACCAGAGTGGTTGTACTCATTTTCATATTCTATTTCCACTGCATTCTGCCCATCTTCAAGGAATTTGTCAGGGATTAAAATATGGTATTCCTCTTTTTTGAAATCTGTTTTTACACCATTAACCTTGACCTGTTTTACAGAGCCGATAAAATCAAGCCTTAAAGGCTCGCCGGTTTTTTTGAATGTAAAAATAACCTCACACTTGCCAGAGTAAGTTTTTGCTTTTTGCTGGAAACCAAGTTCCAGGCTGTAATGCACTTTGCTGATTGTGTCTGCCCTTCCCTTTGCTACAGCTCTTGTCAAAATATCTTCTGCCATAGAATCTATAAAGTCTGGCTTGCTATAAATAGCTAATCGACCCACAAATCTATCCTGAATTTGGGGTTGTTGGAAATCAGGGAAGGCCCATTGATTGTCCTTATCTGATCTATTATCGCGCTCTCCCTTGATTTTATGCTTTTGTCAACAAAAACCTTGATGCCCTCGGTTGTGAAAACAGAATCATTTCTCGTCTTGTTTTTGTCAAAGACCACATTGTAATAAAGCCCTGAACAGCCGCATTCAACAGCCTGCACCCTAAGATGATGTGTACCTTTCCTTTCAACAATCCTTTTCACATGAACTGAGGCGCCCCTTGTTAAGGTTATCATAATTAGTATTCTGGCCGGTAGTTTATTTAAGTTTGTTGGGTTTAAACCTTCCCGAGTGTTTTTTGGCCGGGCTTCCATTCAAGAGGGCAGAATTCGCCAGACTGCAGCGCGCTCAGAACCCTAAGCGTCTCTTCAACGCTTCTGCCAACGCTTAAGTCAGAAACAACCTGATATCTTAGGATACCTTCAGGGTCTATTATGAATGTGCCGCGGTATGCGATCCCTTGGTTTTCTTTAAGGACTCCAAAAAGCCTGCTGACCTCATGTGTCGTGTCTGCAATAATCGGGAATTTTACAGTTGGCAAGTCCCTTTCAAACCAATTCTTGTGGGAAAAAACACTGTCAGTGCTCGCGCCCAAAACAATTGCATCGAGATTCTTGAACTCCTGCTCCTTTGTCGCAAAACCGGTTATCTCTGTCGGACAGACGAGTGTGAAGTCTAGCGGATAGAAGAATAACACAACCCATTTGCCTTTGTAATCTGCCAATTTTACTTTCCTAAATTTTCCAGCTTCGTACGCATCTGCCGTGAAGTCCGGGACCTTTTCACCAAGTTTTGCCATAAAATACAATACTATTCTTTTTGATACTATTATTCGATCCTAATCTTTAAAAGCTTTTTCTCCAAGTCTTGTTGATCTTCATATTCAATTACATCATGAGCGTGCATAAGGGCCATGTTTGAAACGCGTGTCCCTTTTCTCTTGACAAATATTATTTTCTTGCCTTTTTGGTGAGCATACATTATTTCCATACCAACGCCATGTGACGGTTTTGAGACTTCAGCCAACAAGATGTCAGATTTGTCTAGTAGATCGAAGTCTCGGGCTACTGAAGCTTTGACGCCATCACCATCGTCAACAACAAATTTGTGCGGTATAATCGGTTCGTGGTTCAGCTCCTTCAGGATGCGCTCTACACTCAATAAAAAATCGTTTTCCAAATTCTCTGTAAACGGCGCTGCAACAAAAACTTTTTTCATAAACATCTAATTCAAACTTGGATCCTTCCGAAGCCTTTCAATCTCACCTTCTAAACGATCGCCTTTATCTTTCAAATCTTTGATGTATTTTTTAAACAGGCGGGCTGAGTTGAGTATTGTTGGCATTTCTTCTATTTTCCCATCGCCGTATAAGCCTCGTACCACCGCGTATTTTGCTAACCTAAGAGCAGAATACGCACCAACAGAAAAAACTACACCAGCACTTACAATAGCATTAACTACTTCGGGGCTTACCATAATTTTAGTCTTCAACCCTAGGCGCCAAGATGAAGGATAAATTCAGCTTGTCCAATTGCTTGAATGAAAGTCTTAGTGGGTAGTCGGTGCCGAATTCAAGTGTGACTTGGTTTGAAAGCTTGCAGGCTTTTGACATCTTTTTCAGATAATCCAGTGGGTATCTTGCCCTTATTGGTTCCTTTGCCTGGATTTCCAAAAGGCCGTTCTCGCCTTTTTTGAGCTCTAATTGTGAAGATGTCGTGTCTGTTTTTGCTGACAACTTGAAACCTTCTGCCGACGCTTCCAATATCAAGGAGTCTGCAATGATCCCTGCATCCTCAACACCGGCCTCCATCACGCTACATTCAAGGTCAATCCTGTTTGAAAAGGCAAGCTGGTCAATTGGCGGCCTTTCAACGTTAACACTAATCACAGGCAGTTCAAACCTCCTCTTTCCTTCACCTTCAACAATAAGCTCGACTTTGTTTTTTGTGTCCAAATTAATCGTAAGCT
Source organism: archaeon (assembly GCA_035290825.1). GTDB lineage: Archaea > Aenigmatarchaeota > Aenigmatarchaeia > QMZP01 > JACQNV01 > JACQNV01. The sequence goes on along the minus strand of DATDTO010000133.1, from coordinate 1,162 downwards.
TGTCAGAGCTTTTCACCCTTTTTAATATCGCGGCCAAATTTGTCAGGTTAAGGCCGACATCAATAGGTGTAGGCACATCATATTCCTCAAAAACTTGCGGCAACAACTTGAAATCAACAACCGCCACCATTGTCCTGTCTGGCGAAAGCAGGCTCAAACCATTGCTAGTGAAACTGAACACCCCTTCGTCTATTATCTCTGAAATTATGCTCACAGCATTCTTCAACAAATCCGGACTGCCTAATTTTATTTTCATAACACACCTCACATCAGACAGCTTCAACCCTCTTGAACAGATCTAGGTCGAGACCGCCCATGTCCTGGATTATTTCTGCCTGGATTTCAAAACCGCTTTCAAGAGCAATTACCTTGCCGATGACCCTTATAATCTTATTTTCTTCATGTGTCGATTGTGTCGAGACTTTTACTTGGCCTGTTGAATCATCCAACACAAAAGAGTTTTCCTGTTTGTCTATTACCGTGCCCAACAACCTCACCCTTATGTCCTGTTGTTGTATCTCTGATATTTTTCTTTCAATTGCTGGCAAGCGTCTGTCTGGCATATTTACATCTTATCCTTAAATCTAAACTTTATAAACTTGCGGTGATTGTTTTGCTGACCTAACCTTTTCAAGGATTCTGTAAATATACATTAGCGTTGCCAGCGCCAATATTATGGAAACATAGTAGAGGCCAAGGTAGTGGTAAAACACTATTGACAGGACAAAACCAACTAGGAGGCCGGAGAACAAGGATATTGGATAATACTGCTCCTGTTTTGATGGCAGCAAGCCGTCTAGCACGACGATCAGGCCATACACAAAAATCAACGCCTTGAACACCATGTGAGTGTTTATAAAAAAAGATATCAAGAAAAGGCTGCCTGCCAAAAAGCCCTTCCAGACTGCCAATTTTCCAACTATTGTCGCCTCTTCATCAGCCATAGGAAACCTGCCGGAATATTTGTTCCGGTTTCAGCATCTCAGTTTGTTCATATTGTGGATGCTGAGATGTCGTGAGGCTTTGTCTCACGAGTTGTGCCTCATCTCATGTGCTGTGGCACATGATCTCGTGTCTACAAGACACGATCTCTAACCTTCCCTTTATGTTTAGCCCGAAGAGATTTAAAAGTAAACTAGCGCACCACACCGAAAACCATGCT
>DATDTO010000132.1:0-3056 GCA_035290825.1 archaeon | reverse complement strand
ACTACCCATGATGACCGGAAAAGGACCGTTTGGACCAGTCGAAATGGGCGGTATGTTTACCGTGTTAAAGGTTCGCGATGGCATTGCCAGCTACGACGACCCAGGCTGGTATCAACACCCGGAAGGTACTGTAGCCTGGCGAGTAGTTGAATAACTACTAACAAATATGTCTTACTCCAGTCGGTTGGGTTGAGCGAAGTGAAACCCACAAATAGCAGTATTCACGCAGTTTAAATGGTGTAAAATACACTATTTTTGTTTTGAAAACAAAGGCAAGTGATATCGCAGATCGCTGGCATGGGGTGCAGCCTTTTTCTTTACAGTGGTGACACACAACAGAAAAAGATATTGTGTAGTGGTATAGCAATAACGCTTGTCTGCGTCTTCATCATCCCCTGTCTAAACGCCTGGCACAAGGAATACAAGTTCATGAAGGCATTAAAGAAAGATCCCAACACTTCAGAAACTGGTATTTTTGTGTAAATAATACTCTCATAGTGGCAAATACCATTGACAAAATCATATGAAATAATTAATATTTGTTTAAGAATATGCATTTGTAGGCTAACAAATGTATAAACACGGAAGACCAAAATCCCCCCTGCTGTAAATGTTTCAAGTGACTTCCATGAAATCAACAATTAAAGAATCTCTGACCCTAAACATTAATGATAAAAAAGGAATTCCTTTGTCCGGCGCGACTGGAATGTTTTATACTGATATGGATAAAAATCTTGATAAATATTGTGCCATTGATATTCTTTCCTTAGCTTCTTGTCAAGCGGGTGTATTTGCGGTTTTAAAGGTCAAAGAAATAAATAAAGGTAAGGGGCTATCCGGTTGACTGAAGTTGCCACTATATCTTGTATGTATACTTGGATATTTTAAAGTTCCCATATACTATATGTTGTGGTTACTTTAGTCAAGCGGATAGCCCGCTAAAGGTATTTAAAAAACAACACTTTCTTAAAGGAATTCCACAACGATGATTTTGACAAGTTTCTTAATGCCTTAAAAGAAAACCAGAAGGACATTACTTTAAATGTATCAGAACGAGAGACACATGAACGCCTTGAAAAACATTTTGACAAAAGCATGACAATTCTCTCGCCATTAAAAGCCAGGATTAAAGCAACTGATACTTTGATAAACGAAATAGTTTATAGGCTATATGGACTAACGGGGGAAGAAATAAAAATCATTGCTGATTCAAAAGACAGGGAAACAGCATGTTTTTCAACCACGTTCATTGGAGGTTTCATGTTGAGTAACGAGGTAATTGAACGGGAAAATTTTACAATCTCACAAGTATCAGAATTCCTGAGTGCTCTTTCCAGAGATAATGAAAGGTGGGAAAATCCCTATCCACAAAAGTTGAAAACCCAGAAAACTGGATGGATTTCCCGATGTCATGCGGATTCGCGGTGGGAATTGATACCCTTAGCTCTGAGAACTGGAACTATCTTGGAATTTATGACTCCTGTGAAACATGCCCCGCTTAGTAATAACCAAGAACAAATTGGCGCTGAGTACCGTCTTATCGAAAATTTTCGGCAGTTCCTCGATGAGCGGGGTCTGCCTATTCCCGAAGATTCACAAGAGTTTCATTCAAACAAGATAAAAACAATAAAGAAACTTATTCTACCTATTTTAAAGGGTAAAAAAACTTGGCCTCCTGAAAAATACCTTTCGCTTATGGCCCTAGCACAGCATCACAGGATCCCAACAAGATTACTGGATTGGACTCGTGATCCGTATGTTGCTGCTTATCTCGCCGCAAAAGAGGCTGCTGAGTGGATTGTAGGGGTAAAAAAACCTCCCAAAGAAGGAGTTGAAACTCTTTCTGTCTGGGCGTTGAACACTTTTTTCCTGGATGTCTATCAAAACAAAATAAAAAGGCAAGTGATCACTGTAACTGCCCCCGCATATGGTAATCCCAACTTACACGCACAAAAGGGTCTGTTTACCCTTGAACGGCTTCAATCGTTTTCACCAGATGGGGCAGTATACCAGCGTCCCTTAGATGAATTTGTAACTGATGTATTTATGAAACATAAGATTGGCAATGGATTATTACCCATAATGAGGGAACTCACCATTCCAATCAGTGCATCACATGAGATCCTTCGGCGATTGTCGGCTCGCTTTGTCAATGCTGCTACTCTATACCCAGGGTTTGATGGTGCTGCAGAAGCACTCAAAGAACAGCGATTGTGGGACAAAACGTAAATCAAAATACTATGTGCGGGGGTCAGTCTTTCCTCTTGACCATTAACTTTTCAGCGATAGAAAATTACAAAAGGTTTCAATGGCAATAACCTCATGACTATCAATAACAATCCAACCAAGCCGACAAAAGGCACAGGTATTTATCAGCAGCAAGTTCGATAAGAACAGTGAACGATGTAAGCGCCGGAAGTTGAGGCTGGTGGACGCCAGCATAACCGTTGACGATGGGGGAAACATCTTATAAAAACAAGTATTCCTGCTTGACGTTATTATCTCCAACCACTACTATAGTATTGTGATAGTATCGTTCAAATGCAAAGAAACCGAAAAGATATGGAATATGGAGAATTTGCTTTATTTGGAATAATGCAAACGCATCTGATGTTGAAATCGTTGATTACCATCAAGAAAGGAGTTTTAAGTGAAAAAGATTCTTAATATTCATCCTGGAGAAATTCTTGAGGAAGAATTCCTCAAGGAATTCCATATTTCTGCTTACAGACTTGCGAAAGAAACTAAAATGCCGCCAACAAGAATATCTGAAATAATAAAAGGAAAAAGGAGGATCACGGCAGATACGGCACTGCGTCTGTCAAAGTTCTTTGGTACAACGCCGGATTTCTGGCTGGGTCTTCAGATAGAATATGATTTAAGAGAAGAAAAATCTACAAAAGCTAAAGAAATTAGTTCAATAAAAAGCTTAAAATCACTTCCTCTGGCTGTTTAAATTATTATTTTTGTAACAATTTAGCTTTTTGAAAAACCGTATATTAATATGTAACCCACACGAGACGGAATACGTAGCGCGGGTGGTTTATCCCCCGCAC
>DATDTO010000131.1:0-3310 GCA_035290825.1 archaeon | reverse complement strand
ATTGAGTAAACTCTGGATATCTGTCCTTAAGATTGATTCGAATTCTGGCAAGCCTGAAAGGACAATGGAGATGTTGTCTATCTGGTCTGAGAGGGATCGAAGCCACTCAAAAGTTTCTTTTGGGGCTTCCTGGCATTCATCTATGAAGAGTATTATTTTGTAATCCCTGATTTCTTTGTTGAGGAGGTCGCCTATGTTGTAGAGATTGATTTCCTTTCCAAAATTCTCGAAGTTTAATCCGAGATTGTTTGTAAGTATCTCAACAAGGTCTTTTGGGTCAGTTGGGGCCTTTGGCAGATAGAGGATTTTATTTTTCTCGCTGACATTTCTCTGTACATGTTTCATGAAAGTTGTTTTTCCTGTGCCAGACTGACCGAGCACAAGGGAGAATCTGGAACCGTCATTTACACCGTTGAAAATTATACTAAGCTCTTTTTGGTAGCCGACAAAAAGTTCTGGGATGATTTTAAAAGAAAAAGGATTTGACTTCCAGCCATAATTCTTTGCATAGGCTGAGTTAAAATCAATGTATGAGTTCATAGGCTCCCTTGCGAGACATGCTAAGATGGAAGGAAATAGATTCTCTATCCAGTTTGTTCAGAATCTATTTCGGCCATTTATTCCCGCAACACTTCGTTTTATTTTTAAATTTTGGTGGATTAAATTGCAATACTCAAAGTATATTTTCCTGGCTTATATATCTTGATGATGTGAAGGTTGCGTGAAGGCTGTTTTTTGTTTTTTAATTACTGGAATCTAAATAAAATCATGAGACTTTTTGTTGGAATAGACTTGGATGAAAATTTGAAGGGAAAAGTTTTGGAAATTCAGAAAGAGCTTGAACCTCTTTGCAAGTTTGCTGACTTGAGGTTGGTTGAGAGGAAAAATTTTCATTTAACTTTGAAATTTCTTGGGGATGTTCAAGATAACACTGTTACTGAAATATCTGAAAGGATAAAAAATACTGCAGAGAATAATCAATCGTTCAAAATTTCTCTTTCAGGATTGTCTTTTTTTGGTTCAGGCGCCAATATCCGTGTGATTTTTTTGAGTTTGGCTGAAGGGAGGGAAAAGGTTATAGAACTGGAGAGAAATCTAAACCAGAAATTGGAGGATATCAGGAAAGAGGATTTTGATCCCCATCCGCACCTGACTTTGGCAAGGGTCGGATTTGTGTTAGACAGAAACAAGGTTGTTGAAAAGTTAAAGGAAATGGAAAAGATTGAAGTTGGGGAGATGTATGTGAAGGAAATCAAGCTTTTCCAGAGCACGCTTACAAAAAACGGGCCTGGTTATAGTGTGGTGAGAAGTTATGATCTTAAGTGAATCCAGTTTGAAAAAACTTTCTTTGGCAGGGATTGTGGTAGGGCTGATTTTGCTTTATTTCTTTTCTACGAACTTGAGCGCAAAACAGGCCAAGATTGGTGAGATGGATAAAAGTCTTGTTGGGAGTTTTGTGAATATAACAGGGGATGTCACAGATTTCAGGAAGGCTGATTCTGGGATGTTCTTTAACCTAAAGGATGGGGGAGAGGGGATCAAGGTTGTTGTGTGGAATAATATTGTGGAGCAACTGGAGTTGGGAGGGGTAAATACTGGAAAGATCAGGGAAGGCGCAAAAATAAATCTGGTTGGTATTGTGCAGGTTTACAAAGGGTCTTTAGAAGTAATTCCTGTTAGGGGGGATCTGAGGATTTTGGGTTAGGCTGGTTTGTCTGGAGGTTCTGTGTATCTGTCACATCTCTTAATAACCGGCCAATTTGCGAATACACTTCCAGCTAGGCGAATTCTTGGTTATCCAAGAGTAGGTTCTGGAAAAGATCCACTTTCTCTTAAAATATCTAAACATCCCCTAGTTCAAATCTTCTTTAGATAATATAGTCATTGAAGACCTGAGAGTTGGATCCTTTTCCATGCAGATCAGGAGACGGACGCCTTTTCTGCGGGCTGTGTATTCTATTTCCGAATCGACCTTGCCGTCAAAAACAACTGTGTGGACGTTTTCTAAAGTTCGTATTGTGTTTGCTAATTCTTTTGATGGGACCCTTCCTAGAAGTTCTCCATTGTTACCGAAAATACAGGCCGCGCGCGTTCCGATAAGCTCCTCAAGTGTTTTTTGGTAAAGCTTTCTCTCATCTGGCCTTAATCTAGGCGTTCTTACAGGAGCCCTTGGCTCATATCTTCTGTCATCAGATAATCTTCTGCCTCTTTGGACTCCAACAGATGGCTTGAATGTTCTTGTAGGGTATTCTGGCGGCGGCCTTGGTTTGAATGCGCCTGTGACTGTGCTGGTTGGGGATTCAACTGAGGTTCCTGTTGCTATTCCTTTACTGGATTTTGATGCTTTTTCAGGAAGGCCTTTTTCTATAAAACTTAATTCATTCCTGAATTGCTGGGAAGAAACTTTGTCGCGCAGGGACTTAAAGACTTCTTTTTTAGAGAGCTCCTCCACTTCCTTTCCTTCTGGAGCGCGGGCGACGAAATCGACATCTGTAACCTGCATGAGTTCTTTTACAATTAAAAGACCTCCGCGGTCGCCATCTGTCAAAACAGTGCACTCTTTTTCTTTGCAGAGGTCAGCAACTGGTTTTGGGACAGACGTCCCTTCAATTCCAATTGTGTTCCTTATTCCGAATTTTAGTAAAGTGATTACATCTGCGCGGCCTTCGACTATAATAACAGAATCAGACTCCCTCAGTCCGGGACCTGCAGGCAAGCCTTCGAAGCTTGTAATCTCTTCTGACCTTACAGATTCTTTTATCTGTTCAGAGATTTCTTCTGTGTCTGGGGCATTTACTTCAATCATGTTTTTTAGGATACCCTTTGCTTTTTCGATAATTTGTTTTCTTTTGTCTTCCATGACGTCCTCGACGCTTTCTAATTTTACAACAGCTGTGCAGGGACCTATCCTGTCAATTGTCTCTAGGGTAGCTGCTATCAAAGCTGTTTCAGAAGAAGTTAAGGATGACGGGATGATTATTGTGCCTTCTGATTTTCCGTTTTCTGATTTTATTTTTACTTCGACACGGCCGATTTTGCCTGTCCTTTGCAGTTCCCTTAAATTCAGGTCTGCGCCCATTACACCTTCTGTCTGGCCGAAAATTGCGCCGATAACATCTGGCTTTTCTACAACACCGTTCGCTGTTATTTTTGCTTTTACAACATACTTGGTTGAGTTTGGGGCTAGTTTAGACATAAATACCTTCCTTAATTAAGATACAAGAAACAGAGATAACTATTTGACTTGACCTGCGCACAAGGCTCCAAAAGCCATTAGATGAGCATGATAGTGAAAGGTGATTCCTCCACT
>DATDTO010000130.1:0-5506 GCA_035290825.1 archaeon | reverse complement strand
TTTCGGCAGAAGGGTTTCTGTTTTCAGTTTTAATTTCTCCCAAAAGGAAAAGGGTTGGAAATTGCCCCACCTCGGCTTCTGTAACCTGAAAATTGAGCCAAAGTTTACCAGCTTAAACCCCTCTTCCCTGAACCTTTCCACAATTTCACCCTTCTCAAAAAGCCTCGTGTTTACCGGTTTCCCATCTATCCTAAACTTTTTTACTTTTGCTTCCGGTGAAGACCTGGATTTGTCTATATCCATGACACTGGTGACAGACAAAAGTATTTTTCCGCCTGTTTTAACTGTCCTGCTGACCTCTCTAACACAATCCAATCCAACAAAATTCAAAGTTGAAAAAAAATAATATATTGTGTCAGCTGATGCATCTTTAAAAGGTAAATTTTTTATGTTGCCTTGTGTGAGGGGCTTGTTTTTGGATTTTGCAATATTCAACATTTTTTCTGAAATGTCCAATCCAATAACATTTTCAGCTAGGTTTAGATGATGGCCGGTTCCGCACCCTAAGTCAACAACCAAACCCTTAGAAAATCTCCTGATTAATCCTAATTCCTTCTTCCTCAAAAACAATGTGGCCGGATTTTCCTGCCTAGAGTCATATGTTTGTGATAAATGATTGTAGAGCTCCCGATTGAAATTGGAAGCAGGTAAAGCCTGCTTCGTCCCTTCTTTTGCCATATACTTATATTACCCGCCTATAATTATTGATATGTCTATCCAAACATTCAACTTCTACGGCGATTCCAGTATTGGTCTTTATGGCTTTGCAACAGAAAAGTTTGTTTTGTTGGGTCACCTGGAGCATGGTATAGCCGACAATATAAACCATACTCTTGGCGTAAAACCGATTATAACAACAGTTGCTGGCACAAACTTGGCCGGTGTATTTTGTGCCGGTAATTCAAACGGTGTTGTTCTTCCGGAAATAGCATACCCACACGAAATATCCCAGATAGAAAAGCATGCAAAGGTTCTCGTTCTAGAGGGTAAATATACAGCTTTAGGTAACATCGTTTTAGTAAATGATAATGGGTGTGTAATTTCAGAAAAACTGAAAGGCCACAAAGAAGAGCTGGAAGATTTTTTCAAAGTGCCTGTTGAAGTCTCAAAGGTTGCAGGTCTTGATTTGCCTGGAGCCCTTGGTATAGCCAACTCAAATGGCTGTGTTGTCCACAAAGGGATAAAAGACAAAGAAAAGGAAGTTTTAGAAAGTACACTAAAGGTGAAGGCTGAACCAGCAGATGTAAACTTCGGCTCCTCTTTTGTGAAATCTGGGATAATAGCAAACTCCAAAGGCCTTCTCGTCGGCAAACAAACAAGCGGCCCCGAACTGGAGAAGATAGCTGAGATTTTAGGATTTTCATGAAATTCAACAAATTGGTTCCTGAGCTAAGCGTGTCTAATATTAAAAAAAGCCTACACTTCTATACAAAACTCCTTGGTTTCAAAATAGAATACTCAAGGCCAGAGGACAAGTTCTATTTTCTCTCCCTCGAAGGCTCACAGATAATGATTGAAGAAGTTGGTAAGAAGTGGTTCCCAGGAAGACTAATTAAACCTTTTGGCCGCGGGGTTAATTTTCAGATAGAAACAAGAAATATGGAGAAGATTATACACGCTCTAAAGACCCACAACTATCCTATATTCATAAAGCCTAGAGATAGGCAGTATAGAAAAGGAAAAACTATTTTATTGTATGGGGAGTTTTTGGTCCAAGACCCTGACGGTTATATTCTCAGATTTTTAAAATCCATGGGAAAGAGAAGTGTATGAAATTAAAACAACTCCCAGAGGATTTCCTAGTCGAAGAGGTCTTGTCTAAAAAACCGACTGGTTCTGGAAGCTATATTTGGTTTACCCTGGAAAAAAGGAATAGGAATTTATTTGATGTAATAGATGAGATCAGCAAACAGTTGAGAATACCCAGAGATAGAATTGGCTATGCTGGGCTAAAGGACAAAGTAGCTGTTACAAAGCAAACACTCTCTGTCTACGGTGTAAATGTGAGTGAGCTAAAAAAACTAAAAATAGACGGCGCTAAGTTATCTGGTTTTAAAAAATCTTCACAACCAATCCTGTTGGGCGATTTAGTTGAAAACAAATTCAGGATTGTTGCAAGGGATATTGATAAAAATAAACAAAACATGATCAGTAAAAATGTGAAGTCAATAAATGATGAAGGTGTGCTAAACCTATTTGATGATCAGAGGTTCGGGTCAAATAAAAACACCCACATAATTGGCAAACTTATCTTGAAGAAAGAGTGGGAAATGGCAGTGAAACTTTTTGTGAGAGGTGACTCGTCTAGATGGGGCAAAAGCATTTCCAACTACCTAAATAGAAATCCAGAAGATTATCTGGGCGCGCTCAGGACTTTGCCAAAAACCTTGCAGATGCTTTTTGTGAATGCATACCAATCCTACTTGTTCAACCAGATAGCCTTGATGTGTAAACCCAAGAAAACCACAAAATTGCCGATAATAGGTTATGAGACTGTTCTGGAAAACTACCCAGAAGTTTATGGAATAACAGACAAAATATTAAAAAAAGAAAAAGTAAGGCTGGAAAATTTTCGGGTTAAAGGCTTGCCAATAAAACCAACAGGCGATGAAAGAAGTTTACTGGCCTTTCCTAGAAACCTGAATTATAAGATAGAAAAAGACGAGCTAAGCAAAGACAAGATCAAAGCAACTTTTGAGTTCAGCCTTCAAAAAGGCAGCTACGGGACACAAGTTGTGAAAGAGATATTTACTCGGTGATTATAGCCCTGAATGGCCCAGCACCCAAGCGCCCAGGAAAACAACAACGCAGAAGATTGCTATCAAAACCACGATTATGAGCATGATGTTCTGTGTTTCGAGCTTTTTTTCAGGCGCTTTAGGCAAGACTGCCAAATTGGAGCTAAATGTGAAGTTCTTGTCCTTGCCCTCGACTGATATTGTGAGGTTGTAATCGCCAATATCCCTTGGCTGGACAAAAACCCTAACTATCCTGTCTTTTTCAACCCCAAGCATCTTTGGGTAGTCAAGCCATTCTTCTGGCACGCCAGTTACAGATATTTTCATGACTTGTGGTGTTGAACTTAGTAAATATAGTGTAATCTCCTTGCCCTCTCCTGTTGTTGTGTTCAACTTTGATTGGCTAATATTGGCCTCTGTAACAGTGGGTGTGGTCCCGTAAGGCACTGTTGAAGCCGAATATACATTAACTGTTGCATTCTCCTTGTCTATTGCGCCGCAGCTTGATAATGCCTCAATCCTTATTCTGTGCGAGCCTGCTGTTGTTCTGAAGTAGAATGCGGTGGAATTTTCCTGTCCTGGCAAAAGCGATGGAATTGAAAAGGATCCCCTCTGTGAATCGTCCAAAAAGAACTTTACTGCAACCGAGCCGTTAAGTACGCCGGTGTTTTTAATAGAACCAAGCAAGTAGCCTTCCTGATCCACGCTTATTTGTTTTGTATAGTCAAAATTCCTTATTGAGACCAGGCAGCTTCCAGACCTTTTACCGCATTTGTAGTCTATGCATTCATAACCTGTCTGGCAATCGGTGTCTGTGTTACACTCTAGACCGCATGGGCTTTTGCAGTAGTCATAAAACTCTTGTGTTGTTTTTGGGGTCAAACCAATAACCAGCGTCCTGTTTTCACAATTGCAACTTACATCCAATCCATAATCCTGAGGGCAGTTTGTCTGGGTTTCGCCACAATTTATCAATCCATCTCCACAATGGCCGCAAGAAACGCAATAACCTGTCGGGTCCTTTGTGTAAGTGTTCCACAGCCCATTTTGACACTGCAGCAACCCCCTTTTACTTATGTCGCATTTTATCTCCCCATTAGCGCCATCTGGTATTATACAAGATGTGTTTTGGCCTGGTGATTTTGAATATCCTAATTTTTCCAAATTTGTCGCCCCACAATCTGCCTTGGCTTCAGCCTCTATCTGATATACCCCAAACCCAAAATTGTAGCCTGTTTGCACAGAAAAACTATTTGTAATGTTTGCCTTGGAATAATTGGCCAAAATCTTCTGTAAATTAATAGTAAGTGTGTAGTCTACAACTTGGTCTATTGTCCCTGTGTTCTCAACCAAAAAGGAAATTGTATTATTATTTAGTATTGTAAGGTTTCTGACAAACACGCCGCAGTTAGGCTGGACTGTTAATGTCCTTGTCACAGAAGCTATATTATTTGCAGTGTCCTTGCATGCAACTTTCCATGTATAATTCCCTACTGGAAGAAGCTTGTCAAAACTGCCCCTAAAATCGCTGGGCACATCGATTGTTCCCTCTTCCTTGTTATTTATTGTCAAAGAACATTGCAAAGAAGCTGCAACATTATCCTTTGGCACAAATTCAAAATGAACATTCGGCTTGCCAGAAACTGACTTATCTTCAGGAGCCCTTATTGTCAATGTTGGTACAGTCTTGTCTATAGTCAAGCTCACTGTGGCTGTTGAAGTATCGTTACCATCAGTTGCATAAACCCTTAATGTGTTTTGGCCTTCTGCAAAGCTGGTTTCAGTAACATCCGACCTGTTGGCCTTGTTGGTACTATTGAACAAAGTTATATTAGCCCCATTGTTCACAGAAAAACTTACATTTGCAGACATATTGGTCTGGACATCAACAAGTATGTTTTCTGTGTTGTATAGGACCGCCTGAGGGGAGTGGACTGTTATTGTTGGGAATGTCGCATACGCAGACGCGCTCAAGGCCACAAGTGACAATAGTGTTAAAGCAAACAAGGCTACCAGCTTCATATGCTATATATTTAATAGGTAAATATTAAAGTCTTATATGGCACATACAAAAGCCCTCTTAGACACAAACTTCCTTTTGATACCTGCCAAGTTCAAGGTCGACATATTTTTGGAGCTCAGAAGGTTAGGGGTTACGCAGTTCTATACTCTGGATTCTGTGTTAAAAGAAATGGAAACACTGACCAAAAGGCCAGGAGAAGATTCTAAACACGCAAAACTGAGCCTGAAATTGCTGGAAAGTAAAGGTGTAAAAATATTGGAGTCCAAAGGCCAAAAAGTTGACAAAGAGCTCTTGTCTCTTAGCAAGTCCTATGTAATCTGCACACAGGATAAGGAGCTGATAAACCAGTTGAAATCAGAGAGAGCAGAAATAGTGTACCTAAGGCAGAAGAAATACCTGATTAGGGAGTAAATCGATTAGACAAATCTAGGCTCACCTTGAGTTTCCAGCATCCGAAGAAGTGACTGTCGGAGGCGGCTCGTCGTCAAATAAATCAGCATCTTCCAAAAATTCATCCTCTTCGAAAGACTCGAAAGCTTTTTCTACAGTTTCATATACTGGAATTGTGAAATCGACTCTATCTAAAGTCCTCCTAACACCTTCGGTTGGATATGCTAATCTAATTTCTTGACCAAGGTCTTTCGCAACTTTCCAACATAGTTTTTCTATAGCAGTAAGCGCTCTTCGATCAATATCAGAAACTTCTCCAAGACTGATCACTACTATCCTCGGTTTTTGCTGAAGG
>DATDTO010000129.1:0-5683 GCA_035290825.1 archaeon | reverse complement strand
TTTTTGGCAGCTAGCTTCTCAATATTGTTCTGAAGATATGAAAGCAGACGTTAGAGCCTGTCTAGCACTTTAAACAGGTTTTGTTTTAGCGTTTCAAAAAGGTTGGCTGGAAGGGCGCCATAGACCCCCTGCAAAGCATCCTCAAAACCAGGGTTATTTACAAAGTCTTTCACTTTTTTGCCGTTTGCCAGCGACTGCTTGTAGCTTTCTTTGATTGTTTTGGTTATAAAATCTGCATTCAGCTTCAGGTTGGAGAGCATGAATATGTCCCTTATGTCCTGCTTTCTGCACGAGACGAATTTCATTATAAACAATAACTCTGGGTCTGCTATTTTGATTTTTATTTTTTGCGGGGTTGCCCTGCCTACAGTAGTCCGTTCATGTGAATTTTGCGCTATAAAATCGTAGCTAAAATATGTCCCGCTCATCCTGTCGAAAACCCCGCCAACCAAGATGTCATATGATGCCATGCCTTTCTCAAACCTCAAGAACCTGCCGCCATATGGGGTTTCAACCTTCCCCGACTGCACCTCTTCAAAACCGTTTTTTACAAGGAACGATTTTATTTCAGAAGCCTCGCCAACGGCAAGGTCGCAGTCTATTGAGAAGCGTGGCGGTGTATATGCATTTATAGCGTAACCGCCTATCAGGATGGCATCATATTTAGCCAGTTGGGACAAAATATCCAGAATCTCTTTTTCCCTCTCTTCAAGACCCATACCTCCCAACCTCTTCCATGACGCGGCTGTCGATAGCCGACTTTGTTTTCAATTTAAATTTCCTAACCAAATATGCCAATGGATATTCAAACATTGATATGTTTTTTTCGCAGAAAGATGTTGTTTCCTCCAAAGTGTCCACAGGCTTACCATTCACGGTATCAAAACTTAACTTGTCTTGGCAAATCAACACCACAAACTCCCCCAAAGAAGGCTCTGGTTTATTTATGAAAGCCCTGACACCGCAACCCCTGAAATAAGATAACCAAAACCTCACATCCTTTTCCAACACCTTTATATAGTATGGGGAATGTTCCCAGCTCCTTTGCATATACACGTAATCTGTCCAAACCTCAACAGAGCTCGCCTTTGTGTAGCAGTATTTCGTTCCAGAAGAATTTAACAATCCTGGAACCCTGAAAGCAACCATGCCTTTTATTGCCTGTTCTGGTGTTTTGCACTTGTACAACCCCCTTCCAACACGCTCTATCCAACCCCTTTTCTCTAAAACGTGGAAGGTTTTTTTGGTCATTTGTTTGGATAAAAACCATTTCAAATATCCTTGGCTAAACGTCTCCACACCAAACTTATTGTATAATATGGCGTATGCCTCTTCACCATAAGCCGGTATTGCGCATGTCATGGTTACCTATTGGGTAACCGTATTTATAAAGTTATAGTTACCAATATGGTAACCTTATAGTCCGCATATAGTTTGTTAGAAACATGGGTTTGTAGATGGTTGCTGGAAAAGTAGGCGGCTTGTACAGGTACTTGTTTGTTAAATGATGATATACCAAACACGATGACGTCCCTATATCTTCTTTGACCTTTCAACCAAGAAATCAATTATCGAGCTTTCGTAGAGGTCTTCCCCCAAAACCTTTCTTGCATTAAATTCCCTTAGTGCCCAGTCAGCCATATCTCGAGGAGTGCCTGATACCCTTAAAATCTCATCCTTGGTGTATCTGTTCATTGGCTTCTCTATAACAACGTGGCCGTTAACCGGCTTTTGCGGTTCAGGCTGTGGAGCCAAACCTACCCTATCATCAGGTTGTGGTGCAGGTTTTTTGAAAAGTATTGCAGCTGAGCGGTCGGGGTCTTCTTTTTTAGCTTCTGGTTCGAGTTGAGAATTTTTAATTACCCTAGGTTTGCTAGGATCCCATAAACCAAAGCTTGTTGTGTATTTATCTATTGGACCGCTTTCGAACACTTTTCGACGTTCCCTAAACCCTATACGTTTAGTCTCGCTTTTAGCCAGGTGAGTATATGCTGGTTTTGTTGTCTTGTAACCCCACATACCCATGATTTCATCTAGAGTGTACCCAATGCCATCCGGGATACGACGAGTACCTGAAACCTTAGGCTTTTTAGCTGGTTTATAAGACTCGCCTAATCTGACAATTGTCCCCAATTTTTCCAAAGCCTCACATTCTATCTGTCTGATTCTTTCTCTACTTAGGTTTACTGCTTCACCAATATTCTTGAGTGTCATTGCGTCATATCCTTTAAGGCCATATCTCATCCTTATGATCTCTGCATCCCTTTCAGAAAGGTGGCACAAAAGTTTTTCGACCTCTTCTGATTCCATGCTCCACTCTGCAGGAGCAAAGGCTTCGCCGTTATCCCTGGCCTCGATCAGTTCGTCTGGTTTTTCTATCTGTCCTAAATATGTTTGGTTGTCAACCCTGTTCAGTGTTTTCAATGCATCAAGGATTGAAGGTATTCTATCCATATCCAAAAGCAGGGGTTCTTTGTGTTTTTTGTCGGGATTCTTTTCTACCCTTTCCTCATATCTTTCCAGCTTGTTTTCATTGATCCTATGGACTATTTGTTCCGGTGTTGGCGAAGCGTCCCTTTCAACAAGCAGTTCTTTTACAGCACCCCTCCACTGACTAATAATCTCAATCATGTAACCGGGAATCCTAACTGTTTTTACCTGTTCAATCAGAGCCCTTTTGATTGCCTGTTTTATCCACCATGTTGCATATGTTGAAAATCTGCAATCTGCTTCTGGTTTAAAGCGATCTACTGCTTTGATAAGACCTTGGTTTCCCTCGCCTATCAGGTCAAGTAAATCAAGACCGCGTCCTGTATAGTGTTTTGCTATGCTCACAACCAATCTTAAGTTAGCACTTGTGAGCCTGTTTCTGGCTTCATCTTGTGTTGGCAACCTGTAAACTCCCTCACGCGTTTTTGTGGAATAATGTGAAATTTCCCTAACTGCACCATATTCCCCCCTAAGCATAAATACAAGGTCTTTTTCCTCTCTTGGTGTCAATAGAGGTGTCCTGTTAATTTCTCTTAAGTACACTTCTAAATTCCTGTCGGCTGTTGGATATGGCATAAAATATCAAATAATATACACTATCGAGAAAAGGCTTATATCCTCAAGAGGAGAAGTTTCCACTAAAGGCTTACACCCCCTTCTATTTACTCATTCTGAAATCGACAGCAATAACACCTTTTGGCTGAACAAATAGCGGATTGATGTCAAACTCTTGTATTTTGTTTTCCATCATCATTTTGGAGCATTTTAGGATTGTATTAGTTAAAGACTCCAAATCACCTGCGGGCTTGCCTCTAAATCCTTTCAAGATTTTGTAGCCTTTGATTTCCTGGATCATTTCCAATGCGTCTTTTCTGCTCAACGGACAGACTCTAAAGGCTATATCCTGCAATGCTTCGACCCAAACCCCGCCTAAACCAAACATTAATGTGGGTCCAAATTGCGCATCCATATTACCGCCAATTATAACCTCATAACCAGAACCCATTTTCTGGACAAGCACGCCTTGCATCGATTTTCTGTGCATTTTCACATTCTTTACAATCCTGTCAAAGGCATCCTCGACTTCGTGTTTGTATTTGATACCTGTAACCACTGCCCCAACTTCTGTTTTGTGGCTTATGGATTTTGAAATAACCTTGAGAACAACCGGGTATCCAAGCCATTCTGCCGCTTTCACAGCCTGCTCTTTTGTTTTGGTTGGGATTTGTTTTACTATAGGGATTTTGTATTTGGATAGAATTGTTCTAACAGAAGATTCTGGTAGGTTTACCATGATAATAATTAGTTGCAGCCAAATAAAAGCAGATCATTGCCAGATTCTAAGTTTGTTTGCTCCTAGCTAGCCACGCCTTCCACGTCACTGCCAGAACCTCCTATTCTTTACATATTGCCTTTCAGCATCTAGGATCGCTGTCAATAAGTCATCGCCATTGCCTGGATGGACACTGGCCTGCAGGCCAGTGTCGTCCCTTCCGTGTTTAGCTAACACCCTTTTTGCAGTGGCAACACCAACACCGCGGCCAGCCATCACTTTGGCTGCAACCGGCCCATATGTTATGACAAGGCTACCGGAGTCCAAAGTCATCTTGAGCCATTTGTTCTCCTGCTCTGTAAGCTTTTTGTCCTCTGAATTTTTCTTGATAATCTTTCTAGCGTCCTCGGCGTATTTTGCAGGCACAATACCAACCAACCGCGCTGCGCAGACAGGGCATATTATCGCCTTAGGGAGCAGCTTTACTGTGTAAACAGCAGACCACTTTCCACAATTGCAGCATACCAAGCCAATCTCTGTATTCTCGAGTCGTTCTTGGAACAT
Source organism: archaeon (assembly GCA_035290825.1). GTDB lineage: Archaea > Aenigmatarchaeota > Aenigmatarchaeia > QMZP01 > JACQNV01 > JACQNV01. The sequence goes on along the minus strand of DATDTO010000129.1, from coordinate 1,356 downwards.
CTCGAATATTTCCTGTGTTGGTTTTTCTGACGGCACGATTTCATATTTTGTTTTTTCCAGGGCTGTCCTGCCTAGAGGGGATAGACCTTTCCTTATCTCGGTTTTTATTGAGCCGTCTTTGAGCAAAGCCAAAACCTTCCTTGCGCCATCTATATCCAACTTCTCTTCAAAAATTTCATTTAAGGCTTCTTTGTAAACAGGCGTCTTTGCGTAGACTTCAATTATTTTTTTCAGGTAAGCCTTCCCATAATCCGCGCCCTTTGAAATTATCCCAAACCTTTTCGCAACATGGATAAATCTCCATCTAAACAACTCGGTGTTTGTCAGATTTATTTCAAGCAGCTGCTCAAGTTGTTCAGGGTTCATATTCTTAAATGTATCTATAACCTCCTGCCATTGGAAGGTTGGCAAGGTCAGAGCTATCCTGTATGGGTCTGTCTGCAGGCCAACTGAGCCTATACTGTTTGTCAGCAAAGTTGATAGGCAACGGCCAATTGTGTCATTTATCAAGGAGCCGAAGCATGTGTGGAAAACCAACCTATAATTGTTGTCATCTGCTTTATCATTGTCAACATATTCTATCAAAACTTTTTTATCATCTGGGACAAAACCATATTCTGCCTGCTCTTTTATTGTTTTCAAAATCGCTTCTGCGCTTTCTGTTGAAATTGGATAGGTATTTTTTAATGAGTGTAAAATGTCTTTATCTTTTTCTTCTTCCGCCAATATTTTTTCCGCCACAAAGCGCCTCATCTCACCGACTGTCTGGGCAACCTCATAAGGCACTGGGATTAACTCACCCTCCCAAGCAGGGATTGCAGCCTCCAAACCTGATGTCGGATCAACATAAACTCGGTCACCCCTTAGCTCAAGGATTTTCCAAGACTGGCCTTTGCAGATTATGCTGGTCCCTGGGCTTCCGTGCAAAGCGATGAATTCAGCGTCCAAACTTCCTACAGCTTTGTTGGAGATTATATCAAATAGCTGGTAATTTTTTACATCTGGGATCGTTGAGAGGTTGCCAAAGTAATATTCCCACCCCTTTCTTTTCCTACTTATGTAAACTTTCCCATCGGCGGAAAATTTATTGCTGCAAAAAACATAACCAAGCTTGTCCATGAACATGCAAACTTCAAAAAACTCATCTTGTGATAAACTGCTGAACGGGTAAGACTTCTTTATGATGTTGTAAGCCTTTTCAAATTCTATGTCCCCTTCAAGCGACAAACCAACGATTTGATGACCCAAGACATCAAGCGATTTTCCATATATCGGCGTCCCCTCGATTTTCCTTTCCAATGCGAGCTTTGCTATAGCTGCCGATTCGAAAACATCGTCGCCGTCGCCTGAAATTAT
>DATDTO010000128.1:0-5360 GCA_035290825.1 archaeon | reverse complement strand
ACCTTGTCTTTGATATTTTTTGTCAACTACTATCTGGTGTATCAGTGCTCTCGAGCCGTCGTAGCAACCTCTAATCATACCTACAGGATAACCGTCAATTTCTGCAATTATAAAATACCTCCCCATTCGTTGGTAGATTTCCTTCATAGACTCTTTGTCATCAGTTTTTGGGGAAGTTAACATATCATTCTGTGATAGTATTTCTTCTAATCTATCAAAATCTGTTGGTTTTGCTTCTCTGATTTTAATTCCCATAGCCTAAATTCTACAACATTGCCTCTATAACCAATAACTAAAGGACCCATATCAAAAGTTGGAGCTAAACCTTAAATGCTTAGAAATAATTAATGTCCGCAACCGCAGCCACCCTGGCTGTCAGATCCACCGCCACAACAGCCTGAGTCTTCTTCGGATGAAGAACCGCAACCACCGCCACCTGCTGGGTTTGGCATTGTTGGTTTTTTAGTAACTGTGCCAGGCGCGACAATGTTTATCAAACCTTGGATTTTTTGCTGAGCAACAACAGCTGGAAGCTGACTTGTCAGCTTCGTCCCTTGATTTGCAGCTGCAAAGGCTTCATGTTCTTTGATTGCCTTGTAGCTCCAGTCTGGTTCTGGTGTAACCTTGGTTAAAGACCTTCTGTATTTATCATAAGTTGTTTTGATAGCATTCATCTGCTCTGGTGTAAGCTTTCTGTGGATTTTGTCTTCAATAAGCTTCTTGCCTGTTGTCTGTTCCCATTGGGAAGCTGGGATGCTGAATTTCCTTTGTATTGAATCCCTGTACAACTCTGGGATGACATTGAATGTGCAGAATGGGATGACCCTTCCGTCTGGTGATGCGTAGTGGATGTCGCACTTGTGGATTCGGTCTATATCCCAATTGTATGGATCCTGGAAATGCATCATGCCCAAGAACAATGAGTTGTGGTGGAAGTCGGCCAAGCCATGGTAGTTGCTGCCTTGCATTGCGCCCATCAACATCCTTTTGATGTGCAAGCCTTTTGGAACATATTTCTTGTCAACAAATGTGTTAAACTTAGTCATCAGTTTGCCAACTGCAAGGGCCTTTCCAACCTTCTTGAATCTGGCTGTCTGTATATCCCTTGTAAGCTCGCCAAGATATGAAAAGAAGTTTTCAACATCAAAGAATTTTGGCAGTGGGACAAGTTTTCCTGTGCCTTCTTCCTTAAACACATAAGTTGCCATTCCACAAGCAAAGTGGATGCTCAATCTGTACTTAGGTTCGGATTTCAAAGCTTCAATAAAATCAGTGATTTGTTTTGCGCAGGGCACAGGGAACCAGAACTCCCTTCCAATCTGTCCATCTGTCTGTTCCTCAATCCTTTTAATTGCGCCTGGAATTGTGATTCTCTGCTGCATCCTCAACTTCTCTGGCATCCTGCCCACAAGGGACACAGGTTGGAAATTTACTGATCTGATAACATCAATGTTGCCTGCTGCGAACCTGATGATGTCGCCAAGCTCATGGTCGTTTACACCACCGATAACTGTTGGAACCAAAACAATGCCAATCCCAGCCTTTTTACAGGAATCTAAAGCGCCTTGCGCTTCCCAATAGTTTTTAGGATTGGTTGCAGGTGTCATCCCGTCAAAGCTCATATACAAAATATGCGAACCTGCGTCGTGTATATCTTGTGCAAGCTGTGGATCCCTTGAAAGGTTTATGCCGTTTGTGTTCAATTGTATGTGATCATAACCTATCTCCCTTCCAGCTTTTATGATGTCAACTAAATCTTTCCTTAGCGTTGGTTCACCACCTGTTAACTGTACAGCGTTAGCGCCTACTGGCTTTTCATCCCTCATCCTTTTTAACATGAATTTAATCTGGTCAAGGGTTGGCTCGTAAATAGGCTCGCCCTCTTTTGCATAGAAGAAACAATACCAGCAAGTCAAGTCGCACCTGTTTGTCAAAACTATGTTACCGAGGCCAGTATGCGATTCATGCTCAACACAAAGCCCGCAATCATTTGGGCAGTCGATTTCAAACTCACTTTTGTCGATGTTTGGGTTCAAGATCTTGATTCCTGGATCCTGGAATTTCTCAGCCTTCTTGAACATGTCATAATCTCCCCAATAAAGCTCCCTGACAGACCCGTGCTCTGGGCAATTCTTGACAAGCCAAACTTTACCGTCTCTCGCATATGTTAATGCATCGACCTTCATCTTCTCCCACTTCTCTTCATCTACACAAGGGGGACAAAGTGATTGGTGGAATTTCAAAAGCTTGGAATCGGCAGGAACATGAGCCAATAAAACCTGTTTCCTCTCTGCTGTATAATCCTTCACATAAGGCGAGGTTGCTACCTCTAAAAAGTTTTCATGCGTCTTCTCAATAGCTTGTGGATATGCATTTACCATAGGGAACCTGCTTTCACAACTTTTAATAGTTATTAAATATTGTAAACGTTTGGGTATTTAAACCTTTTGCCACCACTTTGCCCACTCAAAAATGACTAAAAAAATGTTGACACTGTAAATATATTTTCAAACATACAAATTGTTTTTAAGTAAGACTGACAAAGTATAATCTGTACTATATTTTTAAAACTTTTAGGGGGTTGAAGTGGCACAGAAAAAATCTGTGTCTAGCGTATCGATGATTACAAAAATCAAGAAAAGGGATGGGCGTGTTGCTGATTTTAATAAATCAAAAATAACAGACGCTATTTTCAAGGCTGCCAGAGTGGTCGGTGGCAAGGATAAAGAGCTAGCGGCCAAGCTTGCCGATAAAGTTTTGGAAGTTCTGGAAAAAAAACTGACAAAAAATTCCATACCAACAGTTGAGCAAGTCCAGGATATTGTAGAAAAAGTCCTTATTGAAGAAGGCCACGCAAAAACAGCCAAAGCCTACATTCTTTACCGTGAGCATCGCGCAGCATTGAGGAAGGAGAAGGCCGCAGTTTTGGAGAAGGATGAGATAGATGATGTTGACAAAAGGTTTGATGTGAATGCCTTGAGGGTTTTGAAGGCAAGGTATTTGAGGAAGGATGAGAGCGGCAAGCTTATCGAAACGCCAAAGGAACTGTTTACAAGGATCGCGGTGCACACAACAATTCCAGAGTTATTTTACGATGCAAGCGTTTTCAATGCAAATGGCGGCGAGGCAAAACACCCACAGGAAAGCTTTGACCAAGCGGCAAACGACGGCAAATTTTCAATTGGGTCCTACAAACTTAACAGGTATCATCTTGAGGCTGTGAAAAGGCTTTATGACAGGTTTAATAGGGAAGGGAAAATGAAGGTGGATTTTGGCGAATTCCTCAAGCTCCTAAAAAGCGGTGCATTTGAAAAATATGAGAAAAACGTTGAGGAATATTTCAACTTAATGGCCTACAAAAGGTTTTTACCAAACACACCAGCAATTGCTAACTTTGGGGCAATGTTGGGTATGGGCTCAGCCTGTTTTGTTTTGGGTATAAACGATTCAATGGAAAGCATAATGAAGACACTGACAGACGCAGCATTTATTTTCAAAGCTGGTGGTGGGGTTGGCTACAATTTCTCAAACCTAAGGCACGAAGGTGACTTTGTAAAATCAACATGCGGCATCGCTTCTGGTCCAATAACCTTCATCACACTATTTGACAAGATGACCGAAGTCATAAAACAAGGTGGGATTCGCCGTGGTGCAAATATGGGAATCATTAATTCCAATCACCCAGACATTGAAAAGTTTATCACAGCAAAGGAGGGGAACAAACAATTGAGGAATTTCAACATCTCTATCCTGATGATGTCGGATTTCTGGAAATATTATGACGCAAATGAGCCCTATCCTTTGGTCAGTCCAAGGACAGGCGAGATTGTGAGATATGTCAATCCGAGGATGCTTTTTGATAGGGTGGTTTACCAAGCATGGGAATCAGCAGAACCCGGCGTTATTTTCTTTGATAAAGTAAATAAATATAATCCATTCTTTGAACATCTCGGCCCAATAGTCACAACAAACCCTTGCGTTTCAGCAGATACATTAATACCAACAGAAAACGGCTTAGAGAGAATAGACTCTGTAACAACAGAAAATATAGTTGTAGATGCTAGAACTATTGAAAACCCTGTCGATAGACAGATTCTTTTACAAAAAGGAACACTTATTAAATCACTACAGGTAGTCAAAACAGGAATAAAGAAAGTGTATAAAATAGAAACAAGGTCTGGGTATGAGTTAGAAGCAACTCCAGACCACAAAATATTAACAGGTAGAGGATGGGTACCATTAGCTGAGCTAACAGAGGAGGACAAAATATTCATACAATCGGGTGAAGGAAGATTTAGAGAGGATGTAAACTTGCCATTTGAAATACAAAATAGCATTAAAGGAGAAAACGGCAGAACCTATAAGTTTAACTTACCAACTAAGTGGAGCTTTGATCTAGGGATGGCTCTTGGTTGGCTTGTTGGGGATGGTTTCATAAACAAAGAGTACAATACAGTTGGCCTTGTGTTTGCCCCAGAAGATTCAGAAGCAAAAAGTAGAATAAAACCGCTACTGGAAACATATTTCAACAGAGAAATATCAGAAGTGAAATATGAAAATGGGTGCGTCCAACTAAGATCAAATAGCAGGCATATAACAGACTTCTTCCTACGGTTAGGCTATAATCCAAATGGAAGGGAAGTCCCAAAATCCATATTTACCGCATCTAAAGAAGCTGTACTGGGTTTTTTAACTGGACTGTTTAGTTCTGATGGCACAATTTCTATAGGGTCTAAAAGCAGAAATTATATAAGGTTAAATTCAAGCTCCCTAAAACTGTTAAAGCAGACACAGTTATTGTTGTTGAACTTTGGGGTAAGGACATCCATTTATGATAGGTCTACAAAACCAAAAGTGTTCACATACCAAACAAAAGCAGGCGTTCTAAAAGAATATCAAACATCAGGCAAAAACTACGAGCTCAATATAAGCAAAAAAAACCTTGAGAAGTTTATAGAGTTAATAGGATTTATACAAACAAAAAACAAGGGAAAAATAGAATCTCTTAAAACATTTGAGTTCTATCAGGAAAATTTCACAGATAGCCTAGCAAGCAGGGAGTACATGGGCAAAAAAGAGGTGTGGGATGTTACAGAACCGCTTACTCACTCATTTATTGGCAATGGTATAGTTGTACACAATTGCGGCGAAGTTTTGCTTTATCCAAACGAATCGTGCAATCTTGGCTCCATCAATGTGTGGGCCTTTGCAAAAGAGGATGATGATGGCAATGTTTATTTTGATTGGGGCGAGCTTGCAGAAACAGTAAGAGTTGCATCAAGGTTTTTGGATAATGTGATTGATGTGAACAAATACCCTTTGCAGGCTATAGAGGATATGACTTTGGCCACCAGGAAGAT
>DATDTO010000127.1:0-10998 GCA_035290825.1 archaeon | reverse complement strand
CACAATATACAACTAAATACATCATAATATCATTCAGTTAACAGTAAGCTATATAAATACCTCAACACAATATATAATCATGAAAAGGGATCCTTTGGAAATAATGCAGGCGATATTACGGGCGTTGGAAGAGAAGCACGAAGCGATGTCGCTAAACCAGCTTGCTCATGAAACAGGCATACACAATGTCACTGTGAGAAGGTATGTGCAGATGATTGAGATGGTCAGACAGGAGCCAACAATAGAGGTCATTAAAACAAGTAGCTCTGTGATTGTTAGGATAGTAAAACAAGGCGGGACAGTGGTTAGAGAGGAGGTAAGTTATGGATGAAGAGAATTTGAATATTAAAACTGCAAACGAACCAGAAGGCGAGGTAAGGTACGGGATAATCATGGAAAAGTTGTGCACGAAGCTGAGGAGGATTGCGATGGTTGGGGCATATCCACACAAAGCTGAAGTGGCTGACTTATTAACATCTTCTTTGGGATTGCAGAAAACAGTAAAGGATGATGAAAGCCTAGGGAAAGATATCAAAGACAAGATTCTGACAAGGGTTGACACATTGAATTGGTTCATGGGCTCGCTAGTTGAGGAGATTGCAGAGGTTGAGAAACTCAACAAAACAACTGGGAACCAGACAACAGCGCCGCAAGAACAGGTGGAGGAGGAATTTGACTATTTCGGATGAATATAAATTTGTGAAAATACATTATTAGTTAAAAGAAAGCTTTAGTAACCCTTTTCTTTCTGGGTTATAAGGCTCTTTCTTTTGGAAAAGAAAGAGGGTATATGGCAGAGACCGAAGAAATCGTATCGCTGAGTGTTGGAGAACTGACAAATAGAGGGGAGTCAGGCAGAGGCATTGTCAGGATTGACACCAACAGCATGAAAAAGTTGGGTGTGAAAGAAGGCGATGTGGTCGAGCTTCAAGGGCAGAGAAAGACTGGTGCTATTGCTGTGAGGGCTTACCCTGCAGACATAGGGCTCAACATAATCAGGATGGACGGTATCAGCAGGAGGAATGCTGGGATCGGGGTTGGAGAAACTGTCAAAGTTAGCAAGGCAAAGATCAAGGACGCAGAGCGAGTAGTCTTGGCCCCTGCACAGAAGGGCATAGTTTTGCAGATGAATCCAGAGCTATTGAAAAAGAACATGTTCATGAGGCCGCTTACAAAGGGCGATATAGTGGCGCCGTTCCCTGTTGTAAAGCAGAGGGGAAACAGCCCATTTGGCGATTTTTTCGGGGTAAGTTTTGAGGAGATTTTTTTCACACCGATACCAGGGGAAACCAAGCTTGCAGTTGTTTCTTCCAAACCAGACGGCATTGTCCGTGTGACTGATTTCACGGAGATGGAATTAAGGCCTGAAGCAGTTCCGGATTTAGAGGAGCGCGCAATCACAGTGACTTATGAGGATATTGGTGGCCTTGGTGATGCGATTAGCAAGATTAGGGAGATGGTTGAATTGCCGTTGAGGCATCCAGAACTGTTTACAAGGTTGGGTATTGACCCACCAAAAGGTGTTTTATTGTACGGCCCCCCGGGAACAGGGAAAACTTTGCTGGCAAAGGCTGTGGCCAATGAGTGCGGCGCGAATTTCTTGGTGATTAATGGGCCTGAGGTTATGAGTAAATGGTACGGCCAGTCAGAGGCAAATTTAAGGAAAGTTTTTGAGGAGGCTGAGAAAAATGCGCCTTCAATTATTTTTATTGATGAGATCGATGCGATTGCCCCAAAGAGGGAAGAGGTGCGAGGGGAGGTTGAGAAAAGGGTTGTGTCGCAGATGCTGACGATGATGGATGGCTTGAAATCAAGGGGGAAGGTCATTGTGATTGCAGCGACAAACATGGAGAATTCTTTGGATCCAGCATTGAGAAGGCCTGGAAGGTTTGACAGGGAAATTGAGATTGGTGTCCCTGACACAAAAGGCAGGAAAGAAATTTTACAGATCCACTCAAAGAATATGCCGTTGGAAAAGGATGTCGAGTTGGATGGCCTTGCTTCTATCACTTACGGGTTTACTGGTGCCGACTTGCATGCGTTGTGCAAAGAAGCTGCCATGTCTGCTCTCAGAAGGATTTTGCCAGACTTGAACTGGAAGAAGAATGAGGAACTGCCTCAAGACTTGGTTGAGAACTTAAAGGTTACGAAAAAAGATTTCCAGAATGGATTGAAGCTGGTTTCGCCTTCTGCGATGAGGGAGGTCTTAATTGAAATTCCAAATGTGAAATGGTCAGATGTTGGCGGGCTTGAGGGTGTTAAAGAATCTTTGAAGGAGGCTGTTGAGTGGCCTATAAAGCAACCTGAAGCTTTCACAAGAATTGGCATAAAGCCGCCAAGTGGGATACTTTTGTATGGCCCCCCAGGTACAGGGAAAACTTTGCTGGCAAAGGCCGTGGCAACCGAGTCAGGTGTAAACTTTATTGCAGTAAAGGGGCCGGAAATTTTGACGATGTGGGTTGGCGAGTCGGAAAAAAAGATAAGGGAGATATTCAGGAAGGCAAAGCAGGTTTCGCCTGCAATAATATTCTTTGATGAGATCGATTCACTCACACCAAAAAGGGGTATGGATATTGGCTCAAGGGCGATGGAAAATATTGTCTCACAAATTCTGGTTGAGATGTCAGGGCTTGAGGAAATGCATAATGTTGTGGTGATTGCAGCGACAAACAGGCCAGATATGATTGACCCAGCTTTACTAAGGCCAGGGAGGTTTGACCGAGTTATTTTAGTTCCGGCACCAGATGAAAAGGCTAGGTTAGAAATTTTGAAATTATATACTAAAGGGATGCCGCTTTCAAATAAGACCTATTGTAAATCTTGTAAAAAAGAGGTTTCGCCGTTAATAGAAGAAAAAAGTAGTGGGGAAAAATCAAAAATTGAAAAATGGGTAGAAGGGCAGAAGAAGTTTGATAGAGATAGTGATGAGACAGAGAACCACAATGAAACAATAAAAAAGTGTCCAGAGTGTAAATCAACAAATTTGGATTTAAAAGATTATGTTGACATAAAAGATCTTGCCCAGAAATTGGATGGGTATACAGGCGCAGATATAGAGGCGTTGACTAGGGAAGCTGGATTGACTGCTTTAAGGGAGGATATGAACGCAAAGATTGTGACTGGAAAACATTTTGAGGAGGCTCTGGAAAAAATCAAGCCTTCAGTCGATCCAAAAATAATTGAATATTATAAAGGAGCTGAGGAAAGGTTTAGGAAGGCAAAGACAGAAAAAAGGGAAGAGATGGATTATGTTGGATAAAGATGAGAAATTCAATAAAGTTTGGAACGTGTCTGTAAATTGGGCATTGTTGATGACCGGTGGATTTCAGATGGCTTTCGTTGAGGGTGCCGCTGATCTAGCAGAGAAGTTTGCTGATTCTTTCGCTAAGTCCTTTGAGGTAGTGGGTTCCAAAGCAGAGCGTGTTTTCAAAGACATTAAAAAAGAAATGCCAGCTGAAATAGTAAAATTCCTAAAAGACACTAGAGACGATATAAAATTGCAGGGTGATCAGGGTGCCCGAAAGAAGCTCGAAAAGCTTTTGACCGAAGACAAGTGTAACGAGATCATAAACATAGCAGAAAGGGATAAGTTTGGCTTGCCTCCTATAACAGAAGAATTGAGCGACGAAGCTATATTTGGATACCTAGTCCTTGACTTCAAGAAAGACGAAAAATACAATAATATGATGATAGAATTGGGCAAAAAACTTGAGAAGCAGAGCGATAAGCGGAAACACAAATGAATAGTTAATTATCTTCATATTGACCCGAAAATCGGCTAACTTGCGCCTTCTTGCTGTTCTGCCATGGCTTTTTGCAGTTCTTCGCCAATTTCGTTCATTTTATTCACAATTGCAGCAGCCTCCTTTTGTAGGGTTTCTGAAGCTGTTTCAACCTCTTTTTTGTTGTCCTCTATTTTCTTTTTGGCGTCCTTGGTTTCTTTCTTTACCATGACACCAGCGCCAATATCAACAAGCATCTTGTCCTGGCTTGTCGCTTTTCCGTATGTGTATAGTCCAGATCCTAGCGGTATCAAAACTTCTGTGTCCTTCTTGATTTCACCAATATCAGCAAGCGCCTGGTTTGTTGTCTCCAATTCAACCATCCTCTGCTGAATCATAGTCAAATGGCCTTTGATCTCTTCAAGCCTCTGGTTTAGAAGTTGGTACAAAACAAATTTCTGCTGTAGTTCTTCTTGATTTCCTGCCATGTGCAATAGTTGGTATGTAGGGTATATAAAATTTGGTTGTATAATAAAGGCATGGCTAAGGGACTTCCAAGGGCTAATTGGCCGAGTGGGTTCGCATACTACAGGGTTGTCCAGATTTACTTAGGCCGCCAACCATATTTTCGTTTTCAGGATGAGAAAAATGAATTCCACTCACGGATTTTAGGTTCAACTTTAAAAAAGCTTGGAATAGCATACAAAACTGTTAGAGGCATGTTAAGCGAAGAAGACATACCTGCCCCAAAAGGCAAGGGGTATAGGGCGCCTGGTATGGGAAGGGCGATGGTAAACCCTGAAACTAAGCATGTTCTTTTCAATGGCGACAGCATGGATTATGGTTTGGAAATAGATAAGAAGCATCTGGATGACATTAGGCCACATTTTCCTGATTGGACTTTTGACCATGGTTTATAACATCTTCAAATGCCCTGTTATTTTATTCACTTGATTTTCTTCAACAGGGCCGACGCCGACACAAGTCACTGTTCCAGGCTCGATCTCTGTGTGCCCCGCATCCTTTATCAGGGAAGGTTTTAATTTTGCTGACTTTAGCTTGTCAAAGATAGCCATCAACTCCTTCAAGTCCTGGGCCCTTAACACAACTTTTTTTACACCTGTCAATTCCCACTCAGAAACAGCATCTTTGTCAGCCTTCAGGTAAGCGTCCAGGCTTGCGTGTGCCACTTGAGCCGCCAGCTTGCCTTTGCTCAGCTTCAAATCATTTCTTACAACTATGACTTGTTTATACATAACTATTTATTATCTTCTTCAACATTATAAATATGGAGTGCCGTGTTATAGTAGCTGCAATTATTGAGAAGGATGGAAAATTGCTTCTCGGTCAAAAACCAAACAATGTAGGTCCATACCCTAACACTTGGCACCTGCTTGGCGGTGGAATAAAGCTTGGCGAAGAATCAATAATTGATGCGCTGAAACGTGAGATAAGGGAAGAAGCCAACATAGAAATTACAGATATCCAACGGGTTTCTTTTGATGAAGATTATGAACCGAATAAACATGGTGAAAAAACACACTATATTTTTTTAGTTTTTAAGGCAAAACACAAATCAGGCGACCCGAAGGCATCGGATGACATAACTGAATTAAAGTGGATAGATAAATCCCAGTTGTCAAAAATAAAACTTGCAAGGCCTTCTATAAAACTATTCAAGGAGTTGGGTTATATATAATTTGATCTTATTAATTAATAATAGTGGGTTTCTACAGTCGGCTCCCAATATTTTCTATACTCCACATAGAGACTTCCTTTGCATATCCCCTGAAATACACACTCTGAATGGGATGGAAGATCTACAACCAGATTAAAAGTGCAGGGATTTTTATTGCAGGTTTTGTCTGTACATAGGGTTTTTTCCTTGCAACAACTTCTGCCAAGCGGCCAGAAAAAGTCATTCATTTCCAAAACAGTATAACCCGAAACTGCTGATATAATTTTTATTGCTTCTATAGACGCTTTTCTTATTTCATCGTCGGACTTTATTTTTTCTTTGTTTATTAACTTTTGTTTCAGTGTTTGGTCCAGCACTTCTACGCAACCAGTTCTTAACAAAACCCTTTGCATATGGTAATCCATCATTGGAACCAAATTTTCCGGATCTTTCAGTTTAATCAGGCCGGCGTCCAGGGAAAATTTTATAAAAACCATGATTTTCTTTCTCAGTGGATCTGAAAATGCTTCAAACTTGTCTAATATTTCATACAAACCTCTGCCATTATTAATAAGGAAGTTATTTGTTTCCCCCACCAAATTTCTAATTTTACCACTATAATTTTCTCTCAATTTTTTTCCAATGTCAATCATAAATTTGGCCCTTTCTTCTAACCTATCTAGGCTGCATACACCACTTTCTGAAAAAAGCCGCTTTAGTTTTCTGGCTAACCCCTCAACTTCTAAACCAGCAAGATATGTCGGATCCAACAGTTTGGATTCATTTTCGGCCAATCCTAAAAATACATGTTCGATAAAATCCCACCCCACTAAATTAAGCTTTTTATTTACAAGGGATTTTGTTTGGTGGCAAATCGCAGCCGAGTAGAGATAAACTCTGAGTTTAGTTTCCTCATTCGACTTAAAAGAAATAAAATCTCTCTGGTAGAAACTGGGCCGAAACTTTAATTTTTTAACTATTTCACCTATTTCCTTGCATTTTTCTAAATTAACTTGTATTTTTTCCATATTTACAATAAAACATATTTTATTTCAGGGTACTAAAATACCAGGATCACCAACACAGACAGCAAAATCATGTTGCCGAAGTCAGCAATCGATGTTGTTATTGGTATTAAGAAGTTGTTGGGGTCCTCTTTCTTTTTGTAAAAATATATTCCAGCGTAAACAGAGACTAAAAATATTATTGATACTATAAACACGACATCTACAATAGTTATGAAGAGAATTTTAGAGACCGATGCTATGTTTAGACCGTAGCCGGAAAATGTCGAAATAAGAATGGCTAAAGATGAACTGATCAAGGTGGTTACCAAAGCAAGAATTATTATTTGGACAGAAAGCTTTCTCGTATCTTTGTTTTTCCACAATTTTCCTGTTAGCTTTCCTTCGTGTAATATTGTCGAGAAATGGGAGGACACTATAATACCAAAGCCCCCGACTAGACTGTTTAATGTAGGAAGAAGGATGATTAATGGGATCAGGGAAGTGAAAACCGTTCTAATACTTTCTATCGCCAAACCGCCCATAGAGCTTATGATAGATGCTAAGATCAGGATCTTTATACTCTCCTTTATTATTGTTTTTGAAACATTTGTGTGGGGGCCATATTCTTTCACATAGAAAAGCGTCTTTTTGGAAATCTTGTGCTTTTTATGTATTTTGTGTATGAGCGGATGGTAATGTTTTCTCCTTATCTTTCTCAACTTCTGCAAATGTTTTCGTATATGTCTCATAATAAAATCACAAACCCTATTAATAGGGATATTATAGTTGTCAGGTCGCCTATAGACGTCACGAAGGGGCCCATTATATTGTTAGGGTCATGGCCCTTTTTGAAAAAGTAAAAGGTTGTGAACAAAGTTAGGGGTATTTCTATTGCGTTTGCAACTATTCCTGCAAACAAAGGCAGGAGAACTATATTTATTATAATCGCTTGAGATACAAAAAAAGTAAATAAGAAAGCGATAAACCCCAAAACTAGTGATAATATAATTGTTGATAAAAAAGAAGCTATTACATTGCCCCTAACAATTTTTGTCTTTATTTTGTTTGGGTTTACAACGCCTAGAAACAAACCAGAGCTTAGCCTTGAGGCAAAAGAACCGCTTATATTTCCCCTCATTTCAAGCAGACCGGGCAGTATGATAAGGATTCCGGGGAGAAGCAGTAGATTATTGGTATAGAGGGCCAAAATGGTTCCTGCTATTAATCCCCCTATAATCGAAACTATTTGAGAGGTAAGTATTTCCTTAAAGTTTTTATCAAAAACCTGCATATTATATGATTGGCTTGGCTATTATATATGGCAGCCTTGCCTTCTCTGAAAATATTGTTGGTGGTAATCTTCTGCTTTGTAAAATTTTGCGGCTTTTTTTATTTCAGTTACAATTTTGACTGACAATTTCTTCTGGGCTTCCTTTTTTGACTGTACGGTTTCTAACTCTTGTTTTTTGTTATGGTAAAAAATAACTGACCTGTATTGGCTACCGACATCTGGGCCTTGCCTGTTTGGTGTTGTGGGGTCATGGATCTTCCAGAAAACTTTTAGCAGTTGTTTGTAGGTGACTGTTTTTGGGTCAAAATTGACTTGGACAACTTCCACGTGGCCGGTTTTATCTGTACAAACATCCCGATAACTTGGATCCTTCAGGTTTCCGCCCATATAGCCTACTGCTGTTGATTTGATACCTTTAATATGACTAAAGGCGTGCTCCACATGCCAAAAACAGCCCGCACCAAATGTTGTTTTTTCCATAAATTAGTTATTTACAGTCTTCAGGACAATTACATTTGGATTCTAACACTGGATCGCATACACTATTTCCACATGGAGCACAAACTGTTATTTCCGCCCGTTGGGCCATAGAAGGGAAACAGGAACCATCACCATTATTATCAGCGTCTTCTTTGGATGTTATTCTTTTCAATCCCTGCTTTTCGCACTGGTCTAATTGTTTTTCTTCTGCACAGATGTTGCCTTTACAAAAATATTTGTAGTCTTCTGGGTGACAACTTGGGCAATCTTTGCCGGTTTTTTTGAAGCACTCATAATCATAACTACAGCTTTCTCCTACAGTCCTGATTTTTTCCCATTGGTTATTTTGATCGCAATAAAATGAGATGTCTTTAATTCCCTGTGCCTGCGAGCCTACAGTACAGTTTATTGAAGCACATTCTCCGAAATCGTGTTTTATAAAATCACAGACGCCAGATTTGCATTGATTATCTGCGCTGCAATCTTGGCCTTCAATTTTATCTCCTGTTGTCAGGGAATTTTTATTTGATGTTTGTGCGCAGCCGCTGATTACTACCACACCAACCAAAACTATTGCCACTAGCCAAAGTTTCATATAGATAATTAAACACGGGTTAATATATTGGTTTTGTAGCAAATGGGTTTAACAGCTATACGACGATTTCGATTAATTCCTGTTAAGTGAGGTGATGGCGAAGCCCGAAAGTGCAACGTCCCAAGCGACCGAAGGGAGCGCAGAGTTGACCGAGTCTGCCCATAGCAAGTTTTATATAGGCAAATTAATTATGTTTTAATTATGAGACCAAATTTTCATGTTTTCAACATAAATGGAATACGTTTATGGATGTGGTTTGGAGAAGATTTAGACCCAAATAAAGAATATAGATTTATTATTTCGTGCCATGGTCTGCCAAGTCACCCATATCAACATAATCCTGCAAAAATGGAGAATGTAACAGATGTAGGATTTGTTATGATTTTCCCAAATTACATAGGCACATGGGCAAGCGATGGAACAATGAGTTGGGAAAATTGTGTAAAGACTATTTTAAATACAGTTGATTTTGTAAAATCAGGCAAAGGAAAAAAGGTAACACAATATACAGATGCCGATCCCATTATTAAATGGAAAGTTAAAGATATTACATTATTGGGTGGAAGTTTTGGGGGTTCTGTTGCTTTGGTGGCTGGAGCAAAATCAAAAGATGTAGAAAATATTATTTCAATTGGAGCTCCTACAAACTGGAGGGATCATTCCAAAATTTCTGAAGAATCAGCAGAGCCTATCGAAGATTTATATAATGCAATAAAAGATGGCTGGAAAAATTTATGGAGAATTCCAAATGAAAAAGAATGGAATAGATTAGTTAAAGGAACTGCTGATTTGAACCCGGTTGATTATATTGAACAATTGAAATCAAAGAACACTCTATTAATTCATGGTGGTGCAGATAAAGTCGTATCAGTAAAAAGAGCTGAACAATTACATGAAAATATTAAGGATGGAAAAGGTAAGCATGAAATAATAATATTGAAAAATGAAGGGCATATAGGAAACGATACAATTGGAAGAGATGAAATTTTCTCTAGGGTGAAGCGGTTTCTATCATAAAGGCGGACTCGGTCAATTTCAATTAAGTTGTCTTAATTGACCTCACGAGAAGCTGTTTGATTGAATAAAAGCGACATCATGAGGCAAGGGATAGTGAGTATAAAACGAAGTTTTTAACGAACGGTTCCGAAGGAGAGCTGACGGCCGATTTATTAATATCCAAAACAAATAAGTTCATGGCATATAAGCTCAAAATAACAGAAACCGCGGAAAAAGATTTAGAAAAGTTTGATCCAGAACTTCAAAGGCGATTTTTCAAGAAAATAGAAAAGCTCAAAGACTATCCTGACATATATGGTAAACCACTCAAACATGACCTGGCTGGAAAGTGGGAACTCCGCTTTGAAAAGCGATGGAGAATTGTCTATATTATCAATCAAAAAGATAACCAAGTAGAAATAGAAGCAATATGGCACAAAGATGATTTCTAGTGTCTGAAACAGACTTCGTCTGTTTCCATTTATTCAAGACCCAACTCTTTCTTAACCTGATCCAAATCCTTTAACTTTCCTTCTAATCGGTCTTTTTCTCCCTGACGTATCTTCTCCATCGCTTTTGGATTGGAAAGAGTTTCCGCTGTGGCTAACAGACTCTCATACTCATCAGTGGATATGGTTACCCAAGCTGCTTTGTGTTCGCCATGAACTTGCAATTGGCTCATAAGAATACTTAGTACTGAGTATATAAATGTTTTTTCGGCCGCCAGAAAGCTCTCCGAAGGAAATCCCGAAGAGTCGTCGTGTTTGGAAAGTTAACAGTAAAGTCCGCCTCATAGATTAATCTAAGTTTTGCATAAGTTTGGTTGTTTCTTGTTCTAATATTTCTTTATCATCCAAATCAACACCAAAGCGAGGTACATAAGTCATTCGAATACACAACTCAGTAACTGGTCTGTCTCCTCTAGACACTTTTAAATACCAATGTGGACGCCTCTCATCACCTGTCATAAACGCTTCCACTTTATAGCCTCGCTCCTCAAAATCTGCATATGATATCATAAGTATAATATTGTAGATAATTTTTATAAGCTTGAGGCGGACTTTTAACAGTTATCACGACGATTTCAATTAAGACTTCTTCTACGACCCCAATGAGGAGCTATACAATTGTTTAGAGGCGACATCATGGGGCGAGCTTTAACCAATTGGATAGAGAAGCGAAGAGTTTTCTCGAAACCAATATAAGCAATGAGAAAATTTTGAAGAAGC
>DATDTO010000126.1:0-3539 GCA_035290825.1 archaeon | reverse complement strand
TCAAAAATAGGCTTACCATCCTTTGTCCAATCAGAAGACATGCAGGTAAGAGCCATCCTCCTTACAGGACCATAAAACAGCAGGCGCTCTATAAAAACATAAGGTCGGCCTTCTTTGACACCTAACCTTACATACCTTTTAAAATCAGTCAGACTGCGCGGTTCTGTGGACATATTAAAATTTAACCAATGTTTCAAGGGGACAATCTCTAAGCCTTTCCCTGCCGTTCAAAAACCCCAATTCACCCAATGCTAGAGCGCCAACAACATCGGCTTTTAAAATGTCACAAGCAACAATAGCCGCCCCCATTGTCCCACCTGTTGCAACAATATCATCAGCTACAACAGTTTTTGTGCCTGGTTTTAAAACACCATCGTGATCACCTCTGTGCATTTCTAAGGCGTCTGAACCATATTCAAGGCCATACTGTACAATCACACGCTCTGGGGTAACTGTAACCCTATAACCTTGCATTTCAAAAACTTCCCTGTGCGTTTCGTCTCTGTCTATTGGGGAAACAGGAAGTTTGTTTACTTTTCTGGCCATGTAAAGTCCCAACGGCCTTTCTGGATCAATGATAGCAATTCCGGTCGCCATAATAAACCCCCTGGCATCTATGCCAACAATTGCTTCGGCGCCCATGTGATCCGCTTTCCTTCTAAGCTCTCTACAAGCCTCGTAAAGTATTCTACCTTTTCCGAGAAGTGGTGTTGCATCCTTGAATTGTATGCCTGGTTTTGGAAAATCAGGAACGTTTCTGAAATAATCTGCAAAGTTGATATCACCCATAAGCTACCTCCAACTCAAATAGGGAAATATTAGAACTAAATAATTTAAGCTTATTGAAGCTATAGGGGAAGCCTTCTGAGCGACCTGTCTGCGAGCCTCTCGTAGTCAATCAGCGAAAGCAGTGGACGTGTATGTGGATGCCTTTTCTCAAAGTCCTCGCGGCCATCTTGGATAGAAACAACAGTGGCTGCGCCAACAACTTGGCCGCCTTGAGACTCAATCAAATCGGCACATATGCCTAATTGTGTGTATGTCTCTGCCCAATCATCTAACAAGATCACCCTTTTTGGAGGCTCTTCAATCGCACCCCTTTCTATTGCAAGGATTCTGTGCTCGCGCTCTTCACCTTCAGGGCCTTTAACATATCGGCCTGTCGGATATCTTCTGCTTTCAAAACCTGCTGGTACATCTTCATCGCGAAGATATTTCATTATCTTAATGTGGCCTATATTATGCTTGTGATTTTTTACATTTTCCCAATCCTTTGGATCAGTTTTGGGAGTCAACTTCATTGCCAAAGCACCACAAAGTGCCCCAGCACCGGCTTCTGGTCCCCCAATATAATCTACACCGCCAGAGACAGCTTCTTCAAAACATGTTTCCAACCAGTTGACTAATGAGTATAATATATCACCTTTACGAAAAGCAGCCCTTAAACCAATAAGCCCATTACCGTTTGCTGAATGTTTTTGTATATAACCATGGACGGCGTCCCTAAGACCATCATATTCCCTGCCACCGTGATTTAAAATACTTACCCCTCTAGACGGTGTCTGAATAACATCCCCCATATTAAACTATGGCAGAGGTCAAATTTAAATGTGCCTGATCTCTGGGATTGTCTTTACCAAAAGCTGTTTAACCTACTCTCAAATGGCATAAATTTAACATTAGTAAAATTATCCAAATCTCTCAAACTCTGTAAATCCCCTGCTCTTATATTCTTCCAAGCGTCTATACAAAGTTGATTTTCCTATACCAAGTAGTGCAGCTGCATTTATCTTTTCCCCACAAGTTTTTTCAAGCGCTTTTAAAATTGCAAGCTTTTCTATTTCCTCTAGTGGCCTTACTTCATTTATAGTTTGCTGTATATCTTTGTCCTGCATTAAATCTGCTGCTGCTCTTTCAATATCCTCTACAGCTGGAGTAACAAGCTCCCCTAAAACAACAGATTCCTCCATCATGCTTTCCAATTCCCTTAAATTTCCAGGCCATGGATAAGTTTCCAACCTTCTGATTCCTGATATAGGGACTTTAGGCGGATTTTTTCTTAAAAGTTTTGAGTGCTTATCTAAAAAATATACGGCAAGAGGATGTACGTCTTCTTTTCTATCCCTTAAGGGAGGGATCTCTATGGTGAATTTTTTCAGCCTGTAATATAAGTCTCTTCTAAATGCCTTGGCATCCACCATTCTATCTAGTTTTTCATTTGTTACCCCTATTAACCTTACATTCACTTGTTCTGTCCTTGTGCCTCCAAGTTTTCTTAATACCCTATAATCAAAGAAATCTAGAAGTGCGGCCTGCACCATCGGGGAAAGAATTTGCAATTCCTCTAAAATTAAGTCTCCCCCGTCAGCTGCTTTAAAATACCCATCTGTTTCCTGGTCTGCCCCAGTAAATGCTCCTTTTCTGTGTCCAAAAAGCTCAGAGAGCATTATGTGTTCGCTTAATCCTGTTTTAGAACAGTTGTAAATCACAAATGGACCTTTTCTCCCCACACCCTCATCGTGTATATATCTTGCAACAAGCTTTTTCCCAGAACCTGTTTCACCTATCACAAGAGCATCTACTTTATTTCTAGCAGCTATTCTAATCCTTTCCATCATGTCTTGGAATTTGTCGCTTCTTCCAACCATTAAAAACGGTTTGTTTGGGTCGTAACTAACTTCAGTTTCATCATCATATACAATAACACCCGGCGCTCCATCAACAGGCTCTTCCAATCTTTCAGGCATATTTGCAAGTCTGGCAAATCTGTTTTCTTCAGCCTCCCTTAGATATACCGCACTAATATTGATCTCTATCCCCAAATCTTTTTTTGCCTGATTTAACGGATAATAACTTGTTGCTTTTCCAAACCCAGCCTCTCGAACATCGTCCATTGTTGCTGCTGGGTTTTGTTTTAGCCATTCTATAAAATCTCCTTTTACCTTATCTCTTTCGGAGTCTGTTAGTCTAGTATATTGCCTGACATCTAAACCAACATGCCTTTTTGCAGTGGTTATTCTGTCTCTGTAGATTTCACCAATAACAAATCTAAAATCGTTTCTGGTTTGTTGGGCATCCACATTTGGGTTGGCAAGTAAAAAATTATGAAACTCTTCAACTTTTTTTAATTCATCCCCTGTTAAAGGTTTTCCTTTGAGATTTCTAAGAGCCAGATCCACATTTCCACCAGGAACATAAGAACGATTTTCTATTGGGTTTACCCTCTCAACCAAGTCCAAATCCATTTTTGCATCTACAAGCCCATAACCAATATTTTGAATATTCCCGAATCCCAGTTCCATCAACTCTGTTGCAGATATGTTTGGATTGTTCGCTACAACATCCCTCATTTCCCTTCTTTTTTCTCTTAATCCAATAACTGTTTCGTCTTCTGCAACTAAACCAGTCAGCAAATGGTTTCTTACTCTTTCCAATGACCCATAAAATTTAAAACCAGAATGTGATTGTATTTCATCGAATTTTGTTTCTGGATCTTCTCTTAAAACTTCATGAAGTTTTTCTACATGTTCTAATTCAAA
>DATDTO010000125.1:0-3900 GCA_035290825.1 archaeon | reverse complement strand
AATATAAAACTTGTCACCGTGACAAATGATATACACAAAGATGAGGGAACACACTATATAGCAATTATCATGGTTTCTGATTGGTCCTCTGGAGAACCAAAAATAATGGAGCCAGATAGATTTACAGAAATAAGGTGGGTTGACTGGAACAATTTACCACAACCACTATTTTTACCAATTCAAAATTTGATTAAACAGGGTTATGATCCCTTTAAGAAATAGTTTTCTCAATCACATGCTCCGTGAATGGATCCCCTTTCCATAGATGTTTGGTTGTGTGGTAAGTCCATTCATTCCCTAATACATATTCAACTTTAAATCTTATGTAGGAGTCGTCAAACATTTTTGAATCCACTTGGCCTTTCAATAAAGGGAATGGATCTGTGTGGAACCTGTAGATGATTTTTCCGTTTTCTATTTTAAATTCTACAACAAGCCCCAACATTTCATCGTTTGCTCCAACCACTCGGACAAAGTCTTCTGGGCTTCCTTTTCTAAAACCGAGCCTGTCATAGACAGCTTTGAGCCTCGCGCTGAAAACTTCTGCCATCACATCGATTGCTGCGGCTTCTCCGTACCTTTTCTTCAGGGCTAGGACAACTGCTGTGAGTCCATTAAAAAATGCTGCGTTGTATTCAGGCATATCATTTAGTTTCTAACAGGCTTTTAATACCTTTATAATGCCCCGCACCCACAACAGCCACAACTGTATTATAGTTTTCAGAAAGTTTTTTTAGGTTGGCTGCCATGTATTGGTTCCTGTCCTCAACCAATATTTTGTAAAGCTGTGGGAATGTGATTTTGAAAACTTCGAGGGCGTCATCTATTAGCTGTTCAGGCGGGACTTTGGTCAGGTCGATTTTTTCCTTGCCTCGGCCAGTGTAGATGTAAAAGGAAGCTGTCAAGGCGTATTTTATAAGTTTTAGTTTTTCTGTGAGTTTGAGCATTTTGAGCGCTTCGAGTGTTTTCTGGATATCTTGGTCAATGAAGTATACTGGGATACTTTTTTCTTTTGCTGTTTCCACAGCTGTCAACATGTCGGAGCCAGGCATTATCCCAACTATGTCGCCGATTTTTTCCTGGAGTTTTTTCAACAAAGTAAAAATCACGTTGGTGGTGAAGCCTAGGTTTGGTTTGCCAGAAACTTGTTCAGATTTCAGCGCTAGATAACGGTTTTTGTCCAACTCCACCGCGACGCAATCTGGCTTTGTCTTCTCTATAACCTCCTTTATTTTTTGGATGCTTTCTTCAGCGACGTGAGATGTTGGGACGAGGATGATGGACATACTAAGAGTTGTTTAAAGTTTATATAAATTAGTCCCTTATTTATGAGTATGGGATTTGTTGATGTTTTAGTGAGAAATAAATTCGATATTCGGTCCAATGGTATTTTTATCATAGCCAAAAGAGACAGGCAAATATACAAATATCTCATGGTTCCATTTCAGGAGGAACTTATAGACATATATGATAATCGTAGTGTTGGAAAATCGCGAACAATAGTTTATTGTAATGACCACGAAATTGTTTATGATGTTACTGAAACAATTGACGCAGAAGATATAGAAATAATGAACCGTAGAACTCTCAATCCCATATACAAACATTCTTCAAATAAGTCTCGCCCAATTCCGATTTGATTTGGTTGCGCATACTATTTAACAAAAATCTTTGCTTCGCCATCTACTCGCAGCTTCTGGGTTCCATTTTGTAACCAGTAGCCGGCGAGGGTGATTTTGTAGGATGTGTATGGGGCGGTTATGACCTCTAAACCAAGCTTCCTTTTGAATGGCTTGACCTTAATCCCTTTTTTGTGTACAGAGGAATAATCCCTTTTTTTGACTGTCATCAAGACTTCCAACCAGCGGTGGATGTTACCGCCGTGTGAATTGATTTGCTTCATCTCGTCTGCTATAAAATCAACATCGTGGTGGGAAAGCTCTGGATAGGGGTCGAAGTCCTGGCTGTAATCTGTGTGGCTGTGGAAACCGCCAATTAACGGGATGTTCATTGCGGACAAGGAGCTTAGGGCTCGGTTGTGAGCAAGATCGTTACCATTAACAACTTGGGAAGGCTTTCTGTCAGATGTTTGCAAAGGATAGACTGTGTTAAGGGAGATTACAGGCCTTTCCCTGCCTTTTATTTTCATTAAAACCGGCCTTCCTGCAATAAAGCCGTTAGTCTCCCTGTTATAGACTTCGATTGCAGAAGTTGCAAGGGTCTTCAAGTTTTTAGGGTCGATGAAAATATTTGGCATAGACAGAATTGATTGCATGGAGTATAACATTGTTATATACTCACATCTCAAATTTTAGACACTCCTCTTCTAGTGTCAGGTAATATAAACTTAACTGCCGAGTTTTGATTTTTCTGCTATTTTTGGGTAACAGCCTGCTTGAAAAATTCGTCGTTTTTGGCAGGCGGTTCTGATTCTGGCATATATAACGTTGTAATATTTATGTGTTAAACTTTTATACTACCAATATATAGTTAATTATATGCTTAACCAAGAGAACTTTTTCGAGGTAGCAAGAACATATTACAACGACGCTTTAAGAGGCAAAGTCGAAGACTCTCCTTCTCTTTTTAGTGCTTTTTTAGGCGGTGCGCTCGCGACATGTTTGACATATGGAGTTGATGGAACTCCACAATTTAAGAGGAGAGCAGAAGCTGGTGGTTGTTTGGTATTTCCAAACTATGATATTCTTGATATGATGAGTCCTGGAGCAAGTCGTTTTGTAGAGAGGGCTATAGAAAAGGGGTATGGACCTGAGATTTGGTTTCACAGACCATCAGTTGCCAAAACAGATATTGGGTATGATCTTGATGAAGTTGCAATAACATTGGCTTATGCAACAACCCAAGACTCAACTGTTTATTTATTGTTCACTCGTGATAGAGAAGATAGGAGAGTTCCAAGACGCACCATTAAGAAATTGGTTGGGACAAAGGACTTAGAAGCCGCCATGAAACTAGCAGAGCAAAACGTGAGTGGCTTAATGGGAAGAGGGCATATTGGCCCCTTTAGTTTTAGGGAAAAAGACCGTGTTTATGTTCATGAGGCGAGCTACAGACAAAGCGAGCAAGATCCAGAACATCTTGTTAATTTTTCAGCAGGCCCAGATGTAGTGTCATTCAACATGAGGTTAGTAGATGCAGTTGATGTTATTAGACAATCTGATATTGTTGTTGAAGTTTGTGATTTGTTTGGATCAGAAGTGTAGTCTCGCACATTAAGTTATATAACAACTAAACCAACTAATTATATTTTAAGAGATAAAACCAGAGAATTTTAATATGCCCCCATTAATCTTGACCCACGCAGACTGATTAGGACGATTTTCCCATCTCACATCGATCCCTATATATTCGAAGGAGAATGATGCGATATGGGAAGAGAAAAGTATGTCCTAAGACACATAGAAAACATAAACAAAGAGATAGCAGAGCCAAATAAAACCTATATTCTGGATTACTACAATTTCTGCAAATCAAGAGGGCTTAGCTATGGAAGGATGTTAGACTATGTCTACAATCTTTATGTCATAGCTAGAGGCAACCAAAAGGACTTCAAGCAATGGGAAGAAAGGGACGTTACTGCTGTCATAAACAAATTTGTTGAAGCCAAGTTCTATTATCAATACAGAGGCACCAAACTAACACAAATTGAGAGACCATACTCTCCACACAAAATCTTGACAACTAAAATAACTCTCAAAGTATTCTTCAAATGGCTTTTCGGAAATGGAGAATATCCTCCATGTGTTAGAGGGGTTGAGTGCAAATCTATCAAAGGTGTGAAAGTCTCTGATAGGGATGTCCTTACTCTTGCAGATATCCGGAGAATGGTAGATTCTTGCAAATACCAAAGAGATAAGGCCTACATCTGGTGCCTATATG
>DATDTO010000124.1:0-10999 GCA_035290825.1 archaeon | reverse complement strand
GATTGGGTTGCAAGGAGAGGGATTACTTTCGCTGAATTTTTGAACCCTGATAGTTTTAGGACGGCCTTAGAATGGAACAAGAAGAAAAGTGGCAGGGATTTTGACGTTGAGGAATATGTCAAGATGTATGACCAGGCCAGGGAGAGGTTAAGACCTTTTTGCGTCAATGGATTGGATGTGATTAGGGAGATGGAAGGTGACTGGATATGGGAAGGCGCACAGGGCGCGCTTTTAGATATAAGGAGCGGGTCTTATCCATATGTTACTTGTTCTAGCCCATCACTTATTCCAGTTGGGTGCACGCATAAATTAGGCATTGCAAAGGCTTATACAACCAGGGTCGATAGAGGTGAAGGGCCGCTGCCAACAGAATTGGGTGGAATATGGTCAGCGAAATATTGCGGACAAGGCGCAGAACATGATTTCTTTTTTGAGGTTAGGGAATATCTCGGAATGGATCTTGATTTGGGTGCTGTTAGAAAATTCCAAAGGGAAAATGATGTTGAGAATCTTCAAAGGGTACAGGATATGGCAGAGGCTTGGATTGCAGCTAACAGGCCAATGGTCTTGGGGCTTTTGAATTCAGTGGACCCATTTTTACAAGGCGTTGGCTTGAGGCTTGTTGGGGATGAGTATGGGGCGACAACAAGAAGGCCGAGAAGGACAGGGTGGTTTGATGCGACGATAGTTAGGGATGCGGTTACAGTAGGGGAAATAGACAGCATAATGTTGACAAAGTTGGATGTTTTGACAGGGATTAAGGAGTTGACAATTTGCACAGGATACAAAGTTGATGGGCAAGAAATAGGCACGCCAATGGATAGAACAGAATGGGGGAGGATAAAACCTATAGAACGTAAAATGGCTGGCTGGGATGTGGATATACGCGATGTTAGGGACTTTGATAAGCTACCTGGAGAGGCAAGAGAGTATGTTAATGAGATAGCCGATCTTGTTGACTGTGATATAGGAGCTATTTCTGTCGGCCCAATGGCAGAAGAGACGATCGTTAGGAAGTAATTTAAGCTACTTCTACCAACTATAATCAGGTGGTTGTTATTTTCTGTCCAAAGTGCGGTGGCGGTACATACATTGCAGAAGAGGAGCTGATTAAGGTTTTGGAAGGCCGGACACTTCGCGCAATTTTGAAAATCCTTTATGTGTGCAGGGCTTGTTCTGAGAAATTTTCCAGGCTAGTGCATGAGGATTTGGAAGGCAGGAAAAGGGATGAAAAGGGGACGGGTGTGCAGCAAGGTTATGACCAAGGCGCAAGCTCTTCAAACAGTTCTACAAATAGTATGCCTGAGACTTTGAGGTTTTTCTGATTTCTAAAAATCCACACCAATTCCAACACGAACACCGGGGTTTGCAAAGCCACTTCTCCTCTCTGCATCTGAGTGCCTGACTTCTGCTACAAGTCTCCAGCCGCTTTCTGACCTCAAGCCAACTTGGATTTCCCCAACAGAATACTTTTTGTCTGACTCCCCAAAATCAAAAAACCCGCGCACATAAGGGTCAAAACTTCCAGCGTCAAAAACTTTTCCAAATGATAAACAAACTTCTTGGCTCTCGCCGTCTGTCCTTAAAGGATAGGCTCTAACTTCGACACCCTTTATTGGGGAATAGGAAAAACCAACTCCACCAACTACATTGTTATCGCCGACAGCATCTTTGTATTCTGCTGTTAAACCAAAACCATTATATATAGGCCTCACAAGTCTGGCTCTTCCATTGAACCTTGTCAAGTCAGTTGTGTCTGCCCCGTTGAAAGGTGAATTCAAATCCACATTTCCAAAAACCTTGGCCTCTCCCAGTTTAAACCCTCCCTGTGCAGTTGCTGTTGTAAATTCTCTCTGGTCCCTTGACAGCTCTATCGCTGAATATTTGTTTGTTGGAGCTGCGCAACCAGCAACCACAAGCGCCAAAGCGCAAATTTTTTTGAACATAATTTATTCCTCCACTCGCTTTTGGCGAGCCTTAGATCTTGACTTTTTTCTAATAGACATCAAGGACTCCCAAAAAGGCAGACGATCGCTAAAATCTAGTGCAACCAACCACTTTTCATTTTCTAATCCAAATCCAGAATTTCTCAGATGTCTGTCTATTGCCTTTAAATGACCTGCCCCATAAACGATTCCAAGTTCCTCTATATCTGTTCGCAATTTAGAATCAATTCGTTCAATCAAAACTTCATTTCTTTCTTGCTCAAGAATTTTTCTGTATCCCCGACCGACACCCAGAAAGAAAGCATTGCTCAATAAACCATATCTTGAAAGAAAAAGAAAACCCCTTCCAATTATGCCTTCGATCTCTTCTGGATATTTTTCATATAGTTTTTTAATGTCTTCTGCAAGCCCCCTGAATTTTGCAGCTCTTCTTCTCATACTCTCATCAGCAGAAAAATCATCAGTTGATATGTCTGCGTTTTCCCATGCAGTTGGATATGTTAGTACCCCATTTTGGAAGGTTCCACCCAAACAATTAGTAGCAAAATCTTTAAGATCGTCTAAAACCTTTAAGAATTCGTCATCAGAACCACCACCAACACCTTTGGACACACCTTCATATAATCCAATAGCTATTCTGTCCATCTCTTTTTGAACAGCATCCCAATACTCCTGACGCCCTACATGAACAGCGCTGACAGAAGTGACAGTTTGGCCATCTCTTCTATAAGTCCTGATTGGCGTGCAAAATGCATCTCCGTTTACCCTATAACTTTTCATAATTTTCTCCAATCACCACGGCTTTGTTGGATCATCTATCAATTCATATGTCCCAATATCGCGTTCCTCGTAACGACGCTCTTCACCTTTCCTACCTTTGAGAACAATGTAAGGCTTCAACCTGTCTGATGAGGAGACGAAATGATTCGGATCTAAAATATCAACTATTTTTAATGGTTCACATCCAGAGTTTCTAACATAACTTCCGACAAGCTTCATTTTTAGAGCTTCAATCGTAATTTTAGAAATCTCATCTTTCAGTAGCCCTCTATGAACAAATGGGTAATCCATATCACCTGACCTCCACTTTTTCAACATCTTCTGATTTAGGAAAAACTTCATGGTAACCAATCACATCAAGCACATAGTCTGGAAGCTCTTCTAAAAGTTTAAGGACATCAGCATCCCAAGTTTTTAGAACAGTTGGATCAAAAGGTCTGCTTCTATCCCATTCTCTTACTTCTCTGCTAACTGCTTCGTTTTTGAGTTGTTTTATAACAACCCTATTATATCTTGGATCATTTTCAAAAAACCCATTGCCCCTTACTTCATGACGATGAAAACTGAAAGTTTCTTTATCTCCGCCATCATATCCAAATTGTCCTGCGTAAACGACTTCAACTAAGTTTACTCCTCCAGGTCTTTCGATGTATCCTATTCTGAAATATTCTTGAGATGATCGTACTATCATACATTTTCACAGCTTATAGATAACAGCGAGGTTTTTATATATAGGTAGTCTAATTCTATACTACCATGAATACAAAAATCTTACAGAACCTTGGCCTGACAGGAAGAGAGGCAGAAGTATATTTGATTTTGTTAGACACAGGATCAACAACCACCGGCCAAATAATAAAAAAATCTGGCCTCCACAAGGCCACGGTTTATTCAATACTCCAGAGGCTTGTGGATCAGGGATTGGTCAGTTATATAGTCAAAGAAAGGGCCAGATATTTTGAAGCAACTGATCCTGAAAACCTTTTAGATTTTTTAAAAGAAAAAGAAGAGAGCCTAAAAGAAATTCTGCCCGAACTGAAAAAGAAAAAAGAACAGGCAAAACAAAAGCAGGAGGCATATATTTTGGAAGGCTTGAAAGGGTTGAAATCTGCCAGAGACAAATCTCTTAAAACTCTCTCCAAAGGCGAAGAAATACTTGTGCTTGGAGCATCCCATGCATCAAACAATGCTTTGGAATCTTACTGGGAAAA
This sequence comes from archaeon, assembly GCA_035290825.1. Taxonomy (GTDB): domain Archaea; phylum Aenigmatarchaeota; class Aenigmatarchaeia; order QMZP01; family JACQNV01; genus JACQNV01. Next base: position 7,062 of record DATDTO010000124.1, on the reverse strand, counting down.
TTATCATAACAGACGAGTCAAAGACGGAATAAAAGCTAGGATGCTCTGGAGCGAAACAACAAAAATGTGGGGGAAGGAAAGGGAAAAGCTCCCTCTGACAGAAATCAAATACATGCCAAAAGAACTTGAGTCGCCTGCAGACATAGATGTTTTCAAAAACACTGTTGACATCCGTGTTTTCACAGACAAACCATTTGTCTTCCACATGGAGAACAAGGTTCTCGCAGACTCTTTCAGGAATTATTTCAACCTTTTGTGGAACCAAGATGTGAAGGTGTACAGAGGCTTTGAGGCTATCACAGAAAAGTTTTGGTCGATGTTGGATCTTCTAAAACCAGGTGATGAATACTTTGTTCTTGGTGCGAGCCATGGGTTTGGTGGGAAAAAGCTCAAAGAATGGTTTATGAAATATCATTCTGATAGGGTTGTGAGAAAAATAAAGGCAAACCTTTTGTGTGTATACGAAGACTATAATTCTATTGCTCCTCAACTTACTGAAACAGGCGATCCCGAGATGAAATATGGAGAACTAAAAAGGCTGCCTCCTGAATTTTCCAGCCCGATGCAGATCAATTTATACAAACCAAACAAGGTCCTGATGTTTTTGTGGGGTAAGGAGTTTTTGTGCTTTGAGATTGAATCAGATGTTTTGTACAAAAACTTCAAGGCTTATTTTGATGGGTTATGGAACCAGGAAACGCAGACTGTTAAAGGGTTTGAACCGCTTTGGGAAACCCTCCAAGAGTTTGCAAAGACTGGAGGAGAGGTTTATTTTATTGGGGCAAGAGGTTATTACTTTGACAAACACCCTGGGGATTTGAAAAAGTTTGAAGAATTGTTGGTAAAAAATGGTACTAAAATAAAAAACATTGTGGATTTTGGAGCAAAGAAAAATCCATACCTGAAAATAAAAAATCATGAAGTTAGGTACGTGTCCAATGAGTTTTTGAACCCGAATGTTGTGTGGATTTACAATAATAAAGTGGCGATAACACAGTGGACAGAGAAGGAGCCGATTCTATTGGTTATCAACAACAAAAATGTTTACCAGGCGCATAAAAAGCAGTTTGAGTTGATGTGGAAGGCCGCAAGTAAAAGATGAGGTTATAAAATTTACTGCTTAATTCTTTCAAATGGAAGGGAGTTATTTGTTCATCAGCGATGTGCATTCTAATTGGCCGGCGCTTAGGGCTGTTTTGAAGGATGCGCGTAGGTGGACAGAAAGATATGGCGAGTTTACAGGGAAGGTTTGTTTAGGTGACACAGTCGGGTATGGGCCATATGCAAGGAAATGTGTTCGAAGGGTAAGGGGGGAGGGGTTCTTGTCGATTGCAGGGAACCATGATGTTGCGGTGGTTGAGGATGGTTGTTCCCATTTTAACAGTGACGCAAAAGAAGCGGTGGAACTTAATATAGAGGATTTGAAGGGGGAGAGGAGGCAAAATTGTATGACCTACCTAAAGGGGCTGAGCCCGAAGCCGGTTTTTGATCCCAGGGGAAGGTTTGGTTTTGTTCACGGAAGTTTTACTGGTCTTTCAAGGTTTGGGGAAATTATTGTGCCAGTTGATTATGGTTATGAGGGACAGTATATTACAGATCCAGATGAGGCTATTTTTGCGATGCATGCGATGAAGGTTAAGACAGACACAGGGACTGTCCATGTGCCAATTGGTTTTGTTGGACATACACACATCCCACTTCATACAGCTTATAGGACAAGATATGTTGATGGGAAGCCGGCTGAGGTTGATAAAGAGTCGTTGACTCTTCGCTATTATCTTGCTGAAAACTACACAAATGGTATGGGGCCTGTTTTTGATATAGTCCCGTCAAGGGAAGGTGGTTGGATTACACAACATATCATTAACTTTGGCTCAGTTGGCCAACCAAGGAACGAGTCACCGCATGCATGTTACGGGATTGCTATTTTCAGGGGTGATGGGTCTGTCAATATACAGTTTAGGAGTGTTGCTTATCCAGTTGAAGAGACGCAGAGAAAGATGATAGAACAAGGATTTCCAGAAGATTCTGTAAGTAGGCTGGAATGTGGCCGATAAATAGAGTTATAAACACCAGTTCTAATCTGTTTGTATGGAAGCCGAAGTAGAAAGGAAACAGACAGTGTCTGTTTCGAGTCATGAACTAGTTCAGAAAGAGAACACTAATTTTAAAAGGCAGGTTGCTGTCAAAGCAAGGATTGTTGATTTGGTTGGTGGGAGCTGGACGCAGGAAAATGGTTTTGGAATTCTGGAAACTAATTATGGTGAGAAAGTTGGTAGGGCAAGGTTGCTGGCGACTGTGGTTGGGAAGTTTGTTTCTGAAGATGGGAAGTATATTGGGCTGACACTTGATGATGGGACCGAGACCATAAGGGTCAAGATGTGGGATAATTTTGTTTTGGTGGAGAATATTAAGGAAGGGGATGTTGTTGATTTGATTGGGAAGGTGAGGACATACAATGAGGAGATTTACATTGTGCCGGAGATTGTTTACAAGGTTGAAAACCCTAATCTGGAATTGTTGAGGAAATTGGAGATAATTAAAAAGTTGAGGGAACTTGGTGTTACAGAAACCGCGCCAAAGGGTGAGAATGATGACACAAGGAAGAAGATTTTGGAAGTTATAGGATCGAGTAAAGACGGGGTTACTTACAACAAGCTGATGGAGATAAAGGCTGGAAAGGGTGTTGTGGAAAAGATTGTGGATGACCTACTTTCTGGCGGGCTTTGTTATGAACCGACACCTGGGACGATTAAGAAGATTTAGTACACTATTTTGTAAAATCTATCCTTTTGAGGTCGCTTAATTTATCAAAGGAAGAGTCGCTGCTTACTATTGCATCAAATCCCATTGCCAATGTTGCATGGACAGCGTCTGCAGGGGAAAGTTTATGGTGTTCAGCCAACACAATGGAATTTTCAAGTTCATAGGCATCGTAGTTAATTACTGAGCATATGGAACTTATGGCCCTGATAGCATCTAAAGCCTTTTCTTGAAGACCGTGTTTATACAGGTAAAACCAGACCTCTAAGCAAGACAGTGTGGATGTTATGAGTTCGTGGTCTTTGTATTTGGAAAAGAACGACCGTGCAGCTGCTTTAAACCTGTCATTTTCTTTTATAAGCGCCAAAAATATGTCAGCGTCAAGGTAAAGCTTCATTTAACCACCAAAAACACCTTCGGCTTCCCTTTTCATCTCAACAGGGGATTTTTTGGTTTTGACAGATATTTTGGAGAGAAATTCTATAGGGTTTCCAATGGTTTTGATAGGCCTAAGTATCAATAGGTCTTTCTCCCTTTCTACAACTACCTGGTTTTGTATGCCCATCTCTTCCCTTATTCCTTTTGGTATGTGCACCCTTCCCTTTCCATCAACATCCAAAAGGTTGTACTTTATCCCACTTTTCATACTATATACTTAGGCCCACTAGTATATAAAACTTTTTGTTCCCACTTAGACGGTTTTCTTGGCGGGCTTTGTTATGAACCGACTCCTAGGACGATTAAGAAGATTTGATTAGGCATCCACCTAATGATTTCTATGGACAATATATACTACCATAATCATTTAATCTTATGAGAAAAGTATTGGTGTTGCCTTTGCTTGTGATATTGGTTATTTTGGTTAGCGGGTGCACACAGAAAGGTGGAAGTTCTACACAATCGCCCCAATCAACTGCAGCATCAACAGCAACACCAGCTGCGGCAGCCCCATTATCGCTTGACAGATGCGTAAATCAGACCAGGGATGACCTTAAAACCAGATTTAATTTAAGCGGTGACTTCAACCCCTATTCTCGAGGCTCAAGAGTATTTTACTGTGAATCTGATATTGGTTATCTGCAGTACTGGGTGCAAGGATGGGATTCAAATAATCAGTCTTTCAGCGCTTATCATCTAGAAGCTGGGACAGCTGCATCGGGTGCAGATTCTTTAAACGATGATTGCTTGTTTATCGATGAGAAGAAAATAGTTTCAGAGCGACTTGTTGGAAAAGACCAGAAAATGGAAGAGAGTAAGTGCAGCTTTGATTATACTGTGTTTACAAACCCTACCAGTGCCGTCAAATGGAAGCCTTTGAAATAATCGCAAGTTAATATTCTGTGATAGCTTAAAATTGATTTTCAAAACTGATATCTATTGAGCCTGTTTACTGGTTCTGACCTTTGAGTGTCGCGCCTAAACAATGGATCTCTCGGATCATATTTTGAAGGGCAGCCGCCATCATAGTGGTCTTTGTGGTCCCAGCCAAGGGCTGAATAGGTGTTGTCGTAGGCGTAGCCTTTTATTTCCGAAAGTTTACGTTCCTCTGCAAGCTCCTTTATTGTTTTAGGCTTCTCAACTGCTGGAGGCATGTTAACCAATTATATGGAAGGCTTAAAAAGTTTTGGGCGAAGTATGTAGATGGATAATGGTTACATGTCAGTTGGGCAGACCGCAAATGCTTTGAAAAGGACTAGAAAGTATGTTGGTGAGCTTCAAAGGGCTGGTGAGCTGACAGTAATTGGATCCGGTAGTAAAAGGTTGTTTTTGACTGCAGAGGTTGAAAGGGTGAGGGAGATTTTAGACAGTTCTGTTGATTTGTATAGTGTTCTTGGTGACCACACTGCTAAGGAAATTTATGGAAGGTTTGCAGAGGATGATGTTGTCCTCCAGTGTGTGAGAAAGGTTGGGGATGATTATTTTGTGAGGCAGGAAAATGTGGATATTTTTTTGAAGAGGCTCAGGGCGTTGGGTGAAACAAGCGAAGAGCCGCACAATGGCCATGAGATGAGGTAGCGGGTATAAAAAACTTCCTTTTCTTCTTTTAAGATGAGATTTGAAGAGTATAGGAGTAGGTTTCCAGTGAGTAGGGTAGATGCGGAGGAATTTCTTGGTGCTAGATATCAGGATCTCAGGCAACTTGGTAGCATGAGAAATCAGCAGATTAAACCTGTTGACCCTAGATATGGTGGGATTTGCATGGTTACAGCAGATCCTGAATCTGCAGCAGAACATATAGCTGCCTTTTATGATTTTCTTGCAGAAACTCGTCTAGTAGATCACATAGAAAGCCAATTTGATCCATGGGTTCCAGACACTGTTTCCAAGCTTATAGTTGGTGAAAGGGTTGTGGATGTTGGTTGTTGCGATGGCCGGTACACTGTATATTATGCTTTGAATCATCCAACAAAACAGTTTGTTGGTATTGACCTGTCAGAAAAATCTGTGATTTTGGCAACGGAGCGGGCAAGAAAGCATGGTGTAAAAAATGTGACATGGTTACCTGGAAACATAAGGTATGTCCAGTTTCCTGAGACAGACACGTTTGTTCTAAACAATGTGATGCATGAGCTATATGGAGCTTCATCAGTTGCTCCGCACTTGTCGGCTGTAGATGACTTTGGGGAATTTGTCAATCCTGGTGGCAGGATAATAGTTTCTCAGGAATTGTGTATTCCTGGCCAGGTGGCTGTTGATATTATTGAATCGACAGCAGATGATATACAAAATGGATTCAGACTGCACAAGGTAGAGTTTAAGGAGCAAGGTGGAAGTGGGGTTTATGTGGCAGCTTTTGAGAAGGTCAGATAGCTACTAAAGTCTTGGCTACAATAATAAACCATGATCACAAAAGTTAGGCTGAAAAACTGGAAGTCGCACCTTAATTCCGAATTTGAATTTACACAAGGCGTCAATGCGCTGGTTGGGATAATGGGCTCTGGAAAGAGTTCGGTTTTGGATGCGATTTCTTTTGCGCTTTTTGGGACTTTTCCAAACCTTAACTCGAAAAAAATCACGCTGGATGATTTGATAATGAAGAGACCGCAGGAGAAAGAAGAAGCGGAGGTTGAGGTTGATTTCTCAGTTGATGGGAAAAGTTACAGTGTGAGGAGAAGGATTGGGAAAGACAAAGGTACTGTGGAGGCTGAGATAAGGGAGGGCCAAAGGTTGGTTGAGGTAAATCCCGCAAGCGTGACTGAGCATGTGGAAAGGGTTTTGCAGATTGATTACCCGCTGTTTTCAAAGGCTGTTTACTCTGAACAGAATAATATAGATTATTTTTTGACGATACCAAAGGGGAAAAGGATGCAGCATATTGACAGGATGCTAAGGTTGGATTTGTTTGAGAATGTTAGGGAATGTGTCGGCTCGATAAAAAATTTGTTTGAGGCAAAAGTTTCTGAAAAAATTAGATTGCTGTCAGAGATTGAAAAGGATGACATGGAGACAAAGGTGGCTGAGCTGAAAAAGGTTATGGAGAATAACAGGGATGTTGCTGAGAAACTGAAAGTGAGTTTGGAAAGATTGGAGTTAAAAAGGGTGGAGGCTGCTGGTAAGTTGAAGGTGGCTGAGAAAAAGGTAGAGGAGGCTTTAAGGGTTGAAAAAAACTCTGAGGCGCTGAAAGCCACGATCCATGAAGTGGAAAATAATCTTGATGGGTTAAAGGAGAAGACTATGGGAATGGACAAGGAAAAAATACTCAGCGAGAAAAAATTGGTTGAAATGCAGATTTCTGGTTTTAGGCAGGAGATTTTAAAACAGAAAAACTTGTTGGATGGTAGGAGGGCGCTGATAGCTGGTTTTAACACTGAGATCAGGCTGGCATCGGAAAGCATAAAGGATTTGGAGAGGTTGGGGGATAGATGTCCTGTATGCGAAAGTGGGATAACAGTGGAGAAAAGGGCGGACCTGGAAAAGTCTAGAAAGAATAGGGAAGAAGAGTTGAGGAAGAATGTTGGGCTGCTTGCTGGGGAAGTTGAGAAAATTAAAAATGATTTGGAAAGCTTGGAGATTGAGTTGAGGAAGAGGGAGAGGGAGGCCATACAGATAGAAAATGTTATTGGTGAGTTTGAGAATATTGGTAAGATGGTCGAAAGGTTGGATGGATTGAGAAAACAGAACAGGGATATGGAGGACAGGAAAATTTACTTGGAGTTGGAGGTTAAGGACCTTAATGTGGAGAGGCTGAGGCTAGACCTACAGGAAATTATAACAGAGGCGGCGAGGAATCAAGTTGATTTTGTGCATTTGAACAGGTTGGTTGAAAGGGACCGAGAATCATTGGGGGATTTTGAAAAA
>DATDTO010000123.1:0-2362 GCA_035290825.1 archaeon | reverse complement strand
TATACACGAGCCAACCTCTGCCTCGAGTTGCTGCAGCCACAGGATCATCAAAGCTCACTCCAGCTTCAGCCCCATACCACGGAGTTCCTGAAGGCACGACATTATTTACAATATCTTTGACAACATCGCCTGTTGACGACTGGATTTGGATCTCGCTTATTGTTGGCAGGGTTTTTACAATACTTTTATAGCCGACTATCCTGGGCTGTTCACCTACTGCCACTGGCATTGGTTTCAGGGTTGTTTTGGATCCGTAAGCAAACCCTTCAGACAAAGTCACAGAACCGCCTGAAGAAGCTACTGCAAACCCTGATGCACCGATCAAAAGCTGGTTGGCTATTACCAAAACTGTGATAACAACAAGAGCAGAAAAGAATCTGTTATCCTCTAAAAGGTGATGGCCGGAAGGATGGGAAACTGTTTTTGGTTTTGAAGTTTCTGGTTTAATTTCACAACTAAGGCAGGTTTTTGTATAAATGCTATGCGAAACCATGTAAAGTGAAATCCATAATACAAAAAGTGCAACCAGTTGCATGATCCACACGAAAGATGAAAGCGCGCCTATTGGCAAAAATGCTAAAGTGCTTCCAAGCGCAACGAGAGTGATCCCCTGACAAGCTGGACAAGCTGCAGCAACAAATCCTGCGAATACTCCACCAACGCCGCCAAGCTTTGAAGACCTTTTGGAAATCTTGACTTTATGCCGCATTAATACCATCAAAGCTGATGACATCACTGTTATTGCTGAGATGTAAACCCAATCAAGAAACCCTACCTCAGACATCCTTGTAAAACCAAAATCAAGCAGAGGCAGTCTCCAGACGCCATAGAGGAATGTGAATAAAATCCCAAAAACAACTGCAGCGAGAACAAAAGTTTTCGTGTTTTGCTTTACTATACTAGCTGAATTTGCAAAGATTTTTCCCAAATCAGCTTCAGGAGATTTAGGTTTCTTGGAATCCATAAAATGCCTTCTCTTTAATTCTTTAACTATGGTTTTAACTGTTTAAATACTTTTACAATACTTGCAAAGCTTAGCCGTACTCTATAATAATATTATCTCCATCTGCCATTATGTAATTCTCGAAATCCATGTTCTCTTTCCCGTTCACTGTCATTTTTATTTTCTTGTCTGCTGTATTGCAGGAGTCAAATATGCATTCTTTGTTGAATTTTTTATTCCAGACCTGGAAAAAGAAGCCAAGCTTCATATTCTCTAGAGTTGGCCTGTTGTTCTCCAGATGTATGAGCCTGGCGCCATTTACAAGCTCATCCTCATGCGTGTGGACAGGCTGGTGGACAGTTGGGCCAAGGCCTATTTCCGGCGGTATATCCTGCTGTTGGCCATTGATTTTTATAGTAAGCATAGGATGCCAGTGGATAGGGCCTGTAGGGATTTTTGCTGAAATCGCAGGCGCTACCGCATTCCCGCTTGGAGAAGTAAACTGCGTCACACCATAACCAACTGCGATTATCACAACCAAAAAGATGCCATATTTCAAGAATTTTCCCTGCTTTGCAGATTTCGTTCCAGCGGCTTTTTAGACCCTTCTTTCCTCTTTTTTCTCCATGCGCTGCAAAACTTTCTCTGAGACAATCTTGTTTTCTGAGTGCTTTGCCTGAGAGTGCTGTTCAAGGGCCTGGGCACTTCCAAACTCGCCATCGCACTTATCACATTTTATTCCCATAAAAAGATTATAACATTTTGTTTAAGGGGCTTAAATACTTTTACAGATCCTGCAAAACTTTAAATATCGTCTAATATATACTATAATAAATGTTGTTTTTACTATGACTAGCTTCAAAAAAATTGATCTTGAGAAAGAGACAGTTGGTGTCCTAAGCCCTTTGCAATCCCATATTCTAGAACTTCTCTGGAAAAAAGATAGCCAGAGGGTAAGGCATCTCTACAATAATTTGAAGCACAAGGATATTGCGCTCACGAGCATTGCAGTCGACCTCGACAGGCTGCATAAAAAAGGGATGGTTAGCAGGACAGTTGAAAAAGGTTTGGGCGGGCCGCATTACATTTATTCTGTGAACAAAACAAAAGAGGAATTTCAGGCATCTATTCTTGACAATACTGTTAACAAATTAATAGAAAAATTCGGCTCTGTGGCAGTTGATTACTTCAATGACAGGTTTGCAAAAAAGGGGGATCTGGACAAAAAATGAGAGCGAAAATACGTGTTTCTGGTGAAGATATCGATACCAGGACATTTTTTTATCATGGTTCAGATTTTGCCATGTCAGCCGATGGCAGATATTTCGTAAATAGGAAGAATGGGGATGCCAGTGGAAAAAGTTGGTGGAGGGAAACATATCCAACGCCTGCTGAGAAAGTTGAAATGGACAATTTTGT
>DATDTO010000122.1:0-6400 GCA_035290825.1 archaeon | reverse complement strand
AATGTTGATGAGGATAAAGTGAAAAGTTCGGTGGGTTTAGGCGATTTATATGGCGGCTCTGGTCCAAGCATAATTTTCAAAAAAAGAAATTCTACCGACCACTTTGTTAAATCAAGCGCAGTAAGCTATGATGAGTCAGGCGCATCTTTACCTCCGAATCTGTTCCCTTCAAACTTTTGTTATCCACCTGGCAAAGAATTCAGGGAAGGGGCAAAAAGATATGTTTGCACTGGCAACTGTGTAAAACAGGAGCAATTCTCAGTAAACAGCACAGAATATGACTTGCGCGGTTTCCCTTGCGATATAAAAATAAACGACCCTGTCAAAACCAAGGATGACGTGAAAATCGAAGTTAAAATCAAAGACTCTGTCACCACAGAAGAAGATATAATAGATTGCATGCTGGAAAAAGATGATTTCGTCGACCTTATAACACCATCAAAGCCAGGCCCAGACCCAGTCAAATCAAGCCCACCAGAGACCACTGTGACTGAGGACGATTGGGTTAATATCAAATTTATAGACCGCTCTGAAACAGCCAAAGTTTGCAGCAAAGGCAAACTGGTTGATATTGAGATTGAAACTAAAGATGCTGTATTAGAAAAGCTAGAGATATGGGCATATGGGGTGTCAAAAGAGAGCTGGTCAACCTATCCAGAGCTGAAGATCGGAATAAATACAGCAATACCAGTACAAGTGGAGGATACTGGAGGCGGTATAAAACTAAAATATGAGCTATCAGAGCCAATTAAAGGTGTAACAAAAGCAGAATTGCAAGGCGCAGTTAAGAAATCAGATGCAAACCAGCCAATACAACTTTCCGTCTTGTCCGCAGGCATTAAAGCAAATAATAATATTTATTGCCAACACCCAAACAGCGTTAAGCGGCCAGGCAAATGCTATCAAGAGGCCGATAGCTGTTCCCCGCCAGAAGGCGGTACATGCAAAGGAATAGACAAACCAGAAACACACCCAGAAGCAGGGCTTCCTTATTACCCTAGTGGTTGTGAATGCGTCCAAAATAAAGATGATGTGAAAATCCAATCGTCGCCAATCACCATAAAAATTGGCCCATGCCCGCCTGACCAAGTTTTAAATGCAAACGAAACCCCAGAAGATACAACACCAAAATCATGCACAGAAGGCTACGACATAATATGCGACCCTTGGCCATCATGTGTGGGGAAAACAAAGGTTGGAAGGAAATGTTCGTGGCCAAGTAACTGCCCTGCGCCTGCTTTGGAAAAGGTGTGCACATCAACCACAATCCCTGGTTCAACACAAACCTGCGGCAACAACATAAAAGAAGGCACAGAACTATGCGACGGTACAGATAAATCTGCATGTTCATCCACCCAGACATGCACAAATTGCAATTCATGCACATGCACAGAATCGTGGTCTTGTGGTTCGTGGTCAATGTGTTCAGGCGGAACACAAACAAGGACATGCACAGATGCAAACAATTGCGGTACAACAGCAAGCAAGCCATCAACAAGCCAATCATGTTTACCATCGCATATTGAAATCTCAACTGGGATAGTTGGTACGCCTCTCATATATGGACAGGGTGGGTTTTACAGTACACCAACAGAACCGTGTAGCACCGGCATAGCCCGCGGAGTTAAGATTACTCTAACAGAAGAGGCAAATAATTTGTTATTCTCAAATACTAGTATAGCTCGAAATCCATCAGCACCTGATCACGACCCGTGCTACCAAATTACATCTGACGATAAACCATGGAAAGGCTGGGGAGGTGCTGGATCAGGGTCCAGTTTGTGGGATAAAAATGCGCGCATCTGGGATACCAAAGAAAGTAACTGGTTCCCTTCGATAACAACTTCGTACGATTTTAAAATTTACAATGCATGGAATCTGCATTGCACAGGCGACCTTGTAGTGCATTTATATGTCAAGTGCTAAACCCAATGAATAACTTACGGCAGCTGAAAATTGTTCAGATGCCGATCATGGTCAGAGAAGCAAAGAAACGTTTTAATCTAAAAATCAGGAAAAGCCAAAAATTAAACAACCTCACTAAAATTTCTTTTTCAGCAACTTTTCCAGGTCTTCCAAGTCCCACACGAAAAATCCATCTTTCTTTAAGTTTTCTTTCCCTAAAATTTTCTTTCCTATCAGCCCAAAATTTTCTTTTGCCCTTTTCCAGTCAACAGATTTTGATTTTTCCTTCAAGCCTTCTAAAACCTTTCTAGCATCCCCCTCCTTCAGGCTAGACCACTTGCATTCAATAAACAGCGCCTCCTTTTTCTGCTCTTCAAGGCATACAATGTCGATCTCTTTATCTTTGTCCCACCATCTTCCAGATTTAGTAAACCCTATCGGTTTGAGATCCCATATAATTTGCCTGCATATGTTTTCAAACCCATACCCTATATGCTGATTCAGACCTTCCCCTATTTTTTTAATAACTTTGTCTGCTTCCCCAATTTCTATCTCTGATTTGAATGGGAAAATGAATTTAAACCAGAAACTGAAAAACTCGTCTTTGAGGAAATATAGGCCTTTCTTGGATTTGTGCGGGTTCTTCTCTGTCACCGGTAGTTGTTTTTCTATAAAGCCCAACTCTTCCAAGACATTCAAATACTTGAACAGCGTTGTCCTTTCTATTTCAGTGTAATTTGATATTTCGTTTACTTTTGTTTTCCCGAAAGCAATGGCTTTGAGAATGGCCATGTATTTTGAAGGTTCGCGCAATTCCTCTTTAACCAGGATTTCAGGCTCATTAAAAAGGACATGGCTCTTGTTCAACATGTTTTCTATATTTTTGTCGATAGATATTTTACTGTCAAATGTTTTGAGGTATGCAGGTATACCACCCAACAGGGCATATGCCCTTATCTTGTCTTCAAAAGAGTAGTTTGGGAAAAATTCAACAGCGTCCTTAAACAACATCGATTTTAGCTCTATTTGCCCTGTGCGCCTGCCATATAGTGGAGCTTTGTAAGCTAAAACCTCTTTGTACATCATCCCGATGCTGGAGCCGCACAAGATAAGGAAAACATTGCTGCTTTTCATATGCTGATCCCAGCCAGCCTGGAATATTGAAGATATTCCTTTTTTTATGCGCGCCAAATAAGGGAACTCATCGATGACAAATATGAACCTCTTTGTTTTCGCCTTTTCAGACAAGTAGAGGAAAACACTTCCCCAATCACTAAATTGGTTAAGTTTCAGCGCAGTGTCATTGAAGAAATCCCCTAAAAGCTCGGATATTTTTTTAAGGTTTTCCTTATCTTCTATCAAAGAGGAAAGAAAGTACACGGCAGGCTTATCCTTTATGAACTCCAGTATCAGCTCTGTTTTTCCAACCCTTCTCCTTCCATAGATTGGGACAAATTCAGCTTCTTTGCTCCTAAATTTCTTGTTAAGGAAGTCCAATTCATAGTCCCTATCAACAAATTGTATTATCATGATAATAATTATGTAAGTAATACTATTTAAACTTAACTGTTATTAGGCGTTGCCGCTAACAAAACCAGTGCTGAGAAGTAGATTAGCGCCACGACCCGGAGTTTCAGTCTTGGATTAACTATAACCCAACCGTATCTGTAAACTGTTTTCTTTGGTACGGTAGCTTTCGATATCGGATGTAAATAGATCTTTATCCAATTTATGAGATCTATTTCGACTTTCTGTCGAAAGCTAGCATTTGAACCGGGATATCCCAACCTCGAATAGAGTGAGCTCTACTCTGTAAGGGAAACAAGCTTTCCAGGCTTGCGCGGTACCAGGTTGCGCCATCGTGGCATGTGTGTTTTCTAATCTATTGTCGATATCTTTCTGTATAGTGGAATAGTATATATTAAGGAAACCATATAATTATATAAGGGTTATAGGGGATATGGTAGCAGGCAGTCGCAAACTTCTTCACACATTAGTTATTATTGTATTGGTTATCTACGCTGTGCTACTTGTCACTACGTACAGCAAACTGCTCAACTACGCCTTCGTGTTCTTTGTCTCTGTGGCAGCTGTTTATGTTTTAGCAAAGTTTTTCAAAATCCATGTCGGTGTCTTCACCTTGATTACAGCGCTCATACTCGTCCTTGTCAGCCTTTACACGCTATTTACAATCAACGTCTTTTACCTGTACTATTACATAATAGGCCTCGGCGCTGTCCTTGTCTCTGTTTTCATAATCTCCAAATATACTCACATACAGTTCACAAAAAGGCATCATAGGGTGGATATAGCCCTGATAGCTTCGGTCATTATATATGGTCTGCTGATTGCTCAATACCTAACTGGTCAGATAGTTGGAACTGAACTGAACTTTTCTGACAACCTTACCTTGACGGCTGCCAAAGACATGGACTATACGTGGTACCCTGAGAATAAGGGCAAATTAAACAGCCTCAAGCTCTCTGGTGAACTATCTGGCAATGTAAAAGTCTACCTTGTTGATGAGGACGGCAAAACCAGCTATTTGATCCTGGATTCTGCTTCCATCAAAACACAACAAATACCATCCACAGAACCCCTTGTAACACAATCTACTATACCAACACAAGTGTCTGAAAGCCCAATAGGATCAGTTCAGCCAGAAACTTCTTCAACACAATCCACAGAGCCAGCCATATCGACCCCTTCGCCAACAGAAACAACTGAACCAAGCCTATCAGAATCCCCAACAGCTTCTGTTGAACCAGTAGCTACGGAATCTCAATATCCAAACCCACCACCAGAAAATACAGAACAGGCATCAGTCTCTCCAGAAGCCTCACAAACGCCAGAAATAACCATATCAGCCAAATCCGAGAGTATATCCTTTTCAACCAAGCTAAGTTTCCAGGATGTTGCAAACCAAAGCCCTACAATTGAAGAACAGCCAACGATTTCATCCGAACCATCATCAAAAGAACTTACACAAAACCAAACAACTGCGCCCTCTCCAACAGAAACTGCTCAAGCCACAGAATCAATAGCACCAGCCCAACCAGCTGCTTCAGAAAATATCCAATCACCGTCAACCTCGCCAGCCGAAGCACCAACAGGGTTCACCGAACCACTGCCAATACAAACTCAAATAAATCAGCCAACAGGACAATCAACACCAAAAACAGCATTCACCAATGCCTGCGCAGACACATGCAACCTACCAGACCTCAGAAGCAAAAAGTACACAATAAAAGTTGTCATAGAAGGCCAAGGCGAGATCTCAATAAACTCGATAGATTATACAATCCTCAAAAAAACCAGGAAAATCAACATAGCAGTAAAAGACAGTGATGGCAAAGAGTTTGGTGACTACAACATAACAGAGAGGAGGGACGGCAAATTCGATCTTGTATTAGATTTAAACCAATCTGAAACACCAACAAAAAAGGAATTTGATATCACGGCCCTTGCAATAGCTGAACAACCAAGCCCTGAACCCGACGTTGTGATAAAAGGCCTTGTCGACCCACCAGCAATAATAGAAGCAAAGATAGATTCGGTCACAGACCCGGAAATAAAGACTGATGTGTTCTTCATGGAACCGCTGGAATTTGATAATGCCACAATAACTTTGCCAAAGAATGGCGCTGTGAATAAAATCTTCTACTGCGCAGATTTCAACTCCGATTTCTTTGAATGTCCAAGATGGGAACAAACCAATATACCATTCACAGATAATGGGGACACAATTACTTTTACAGTCACACACTTCTCTGGCTATGCTGGGGGAATAATCAACATAACTGGGGCAGAACATTTGGATTCAAACAGAACACTTATCTCAGATATTTATAATGAAGCAAAGGCCCTCGATGGAGTCTGGTCTGAAACGATACCAGCCGGCGATTATGTTAGAATAACATTTGAGAAAAACTTAACAAACAGTAATGATATCACTTTGTATCCAAGAACAATTTCAGGGACACCAAGAATCGAAATATATGAAATAGACGGTTCAACTTTGATTGCAGAATTTACTTCTTTGAATGATAACCAATACAACAAAGTCTATCTAACCAATCTCCAAGGAACCCAAGATAAATTTGACTTGAAAATACTCGGTGGATCTGTCCAGTTTGATCATATAGTTGATCCAACTAATGCACCAAATGCGCCAACACTAAACTCCCCAGCAAATAACACTAATTCAACAGATTCTTATAGATTACTCAACATCACAGTCACAGATCCAGATGGAGATGCGATGAATGTTTCTGTTTATGGGGATAATACAACAGCCTCTGAACTTATTTACTTTGCTCAAAACGCGGCAAGCGGGACAACGTTGACATACAATTATTCATCAAGGACAGCAGGAGATGTGTTTAAAGGAGACACTTCTCTTATTTATTATCTAAAAGCAGATACGAACGCATCTGATAGTTCAACCTATGCAAATGGCGGAACTTTTGGAGGTCAAGCTTTTATCAATAAAACG
>DATDTO010000121.1:0-6765 GCA_035290825.1 archaeon | reverse complement strand
CCTTTTGACTTGGGCACTGTCACCTGCTTTTTGTGCATCCTTTATCTGTTGCCTGAAGCCGGCGACTTTGCTTTTTATTCCTTTGACTTCTTTTTGGTTTGTCAGGAACTTTGTCAGAAGGGTTAGGATTAGCGAAAGTGCGAGCGAGAATAACAGGATGTTGATTAGTGCTGACATAGATACAGTTAGAAGCCGTGAATATAAAAAGATACTAACGCCTTTCCAGAACGGCCTTCAACAAGCCATTATTCAACTGCTTGGTTGGCTGCGACCTTATTGCATCCTGTATATCGCGGACAGCTACAGCCTGTTGCAAAGGGTTTACAGATATTGTTTTTAGCGGCGCGCCGAAAGTTGAGGAGTGAAGGACACCGTGTTCCCTGTTTACTTTTTGCTGATCCTTAAGCAGCGTCGACTCTTTGATGTTTTTGAGGCTTTCCTCTGTGTTTTCCAGCAAGACTATTGAATCTGGCTTGAATAATTTGAAGAACCTGTCTGTTAGCAGCGGCACAAAACCAGAATGTGTGTCGAGGGTGTAGTAGGATTCTATCACAACAGTGGATGCGCCGTTGGAACCCATGGCTTCAAGCTTTCTGTCCAGCTCATCATAAAGGGAGATGTATATGTCCTGAAGGGAGCCGTTACCTGTATAAGCTTTTATCGCGCTCAGCTTGTTCAGGTTTATGTGGCCTACATTGCCGCCATTCATGATGCCGCGGATGGCTGATTCTACAAGAGGCAGTTTGTTTGTTTCCTTTGTGCCAACAACTAATATTTTCTTCATAAAATTCTGAAAACCAATTCATATAATTGGTGCCAGGCAGTTTTATAGTTAACTCACCCTGAATAGCTTTTTCAACGGGCCTGGGATGTCGTCCCTGTGCTGTGAGGCTATTTGCTCATACATCTGGTGGACTATCATTGTTGCCAGCAAGATACCTGTACCTGTCCCGATTGCACCTGTCAAATCAGCATAAGCTGCCAATGCTCCAATTGCTGCGCCGCCAATGATTGTCAGGTATGGGATGTATCTGTCCAGCACGCCTTGGATTATCCTTGGGTCCCTTCTATGGCCTGGGATGTACATACCGACAGATTCTATTTGGTCAGCGACAGACTTCGAGTCCATTCCAGATGTGTTGACCCAGAACAGGGCGAAGATGACGGAACCGACAACCATGAAGAATGTGTAAGTTAGGGCCCTCAATACATCTGAGAATTCTATTGTTGTCAACCCACTCAAACCTGTTGATGCGCCTATACCATACCATACAATGCCACCAAGTATTGCAAATACTATGGCAACTTTCCATGCCGGTTTCTTGATATATTTTGAGAGGATGACACCGATCAAAACAAAAACGCCTGCTGTGACCATTATTCCAACGATTGGTATTGAGTTTGGCGGGAATAGGTAATAGATTATGCCGCCGACTGGATTGCCTTGATTATCAAACACACCTAGTATAGAGTTTCCACCTCTAGACAGCATCCTACCCATCAACTGGACATTGGCAAGTAAAGCTGCGACTAAAATCACAGGCATATTGGATGTGTAGAAAAACTTGAGAGGCCATCTTCTACCAAAACCACTCAAGGCACCGAACGCCAGAGGTACCTCCACCCTTATCAGCTGTGTGTACACAACTAGGATAACGACTAATACTGTTGCAAGTGTTGGCAGTAAACCTTGCAATAAAGCTTGTACAGGGTCTGCACCCATTGTGAGTAGAGCAAACGGTATTCTACCGACAGAAGGTTCCCCAGCCGTTGGGAAGCATGTGCTTATTTGCCCTGGGATGCAGCTTGCTGTCAATGGATTGAATAAACCAAGCATTATTTGCTGCGAGACACCTGCGACTATGAACAAGCCTATGCCAGACCCGAATCCCCATTTCTGGACAACTTCATCCAGGAAGATTACAAGCACACCACCTAAGGCAAGTTGAGCTATCACAAGGCCCTGCATTCCTGGCGCTGATGGGATGGCGCCGAAGCAGACGAATATATACGCTTCAACTATGGAGAAAAGTACCGCAACAAGTTTTTGTGTGCCCTGGAACATTGCTTTGCCGCGCTCTGACTGCAAATCCCATGGGATTATTTTTGAACCAACCAACAGCTGCAAAATTATGGAGGCTGTGACTATAGGACCGATACCTAGAGTGACTAGACTACCAAAACTGGAGCCTAGAACGATCTGAAGGAATTGTAAATTGGAATAGTCTTGCCTTGGGACGCCATAGACCAAAAGGTTGGACATCAAGAAGTAGATGAATAAGATCAGGCCTGTCCATTTGAGCTTTGACGTGAAGCTTAACCTTTGTATAGGGCCAGTCACACCAGGCAATTTCTTGAGAACCTTTAGATATTTTTCGTCAAAAGACATAGGCTACTAACCTTAAAACCGTTTATTGGATATATTATAGAACCAGAGTTATATTAATATTAACTTTATCTCAATTTCTTATACAGTCGGAGAATTTCCTTGCAGTTTTTTTCTGCTTCCTTTTTACAATCTTTAAGTGTGAGTAGGCTTCTTTTCTGCTCCATTTTTTCCAAAACTCTATCAACTGACTCTTCAAAAGGGATTTCTCTTCTCCCTAACTCATACAACCAAATCAGGCTGCCCTCTACAGTCACGAACTTGAAGCACTCGGCGTTCTTTACAACCTCTGCTATTAGCGATTTTGTTGGGACTTTTGCATGATGGGCTTCGATGGAGTTTAGTATTATGCATTGGCCTTCTTTATTCACGCCCCATTTATTGAGATATTTTTTGACAAGTTTTGCGCTTAGCTTTGGATGGTTTTTTTGGATATCGCCTTTCCACACGTTGCTAAACACAGTATGGGCAAGGTATAGGGACGCCAGAACTAGTTTTTCATCAACCTTATGTTTTTTCGAGAGCTCTTTGCCTTTTTTAATTGCAAGCTCTGTCAGAAGCCACGGTGGGGATTTGTTTTTAATGGTTTGTTTGTACATCAACTGTCTAGCGTTTTCTACTAGGCTCATAGACTATTATTGAATTAGATTATATTTAAGAGTTATTTTCTTTCTTCAGAAATCGAGGTTTGGTCTTTGTGTTCCCCGTGCCACCATGTTTTGAATGTCCGTGAAAGCACCTGACTTATAAGAGAAGTCGCTCTATAAAACTCTTCAAAAATATTAGTAGACCATCCTTCATATGCCTGCCTTTTGAATTCTCTGGTTGCAACAGGATCGCCATTAATATAACCAATTGCAAGGTCGTCCAGTTCTCTTAAATGGTTTGGATATTTTCTCATTTTATTCCTTAACAGCTTTGCCGCCAGCTTGCTCGATTTTTTCTGTTGCGCCGGCTGAGAAAAATCTCGCGGTGATTGTCAGCGGTTTTGTCAGTTCGCCAGAAGACAATACTTTATCATAACCAAAATCTTTCAAGTTGATGTCGGCTGTTTTTGCCAGCTTGGCGATGTCCCTCAGGTTTATGGCTTTTACAGGGCCTATGATGCCACGCTTTTTCTTGGATGAGAAACCTTTTTTGCCGCCGATTTTGTTTGGCTCATACTTGAATACCCACGATTTCTTGTGCTTGAAGACCCCAGCCTTTCCAACACCACCGCGATTGCCGCTGCCGTTCTTTATGCTCTTGGCGCCGTAGCCGTGTGTTTTGGATCCACGCATCTTCCTAACCTTTTTCCTTTTTTTTGCTGACATATTATCCACCACCAGAATAAATTCTAAATGTTTTATCTTTAAGGTCCACTTCCACTCCGAATTCTTCACCGAGGTATTTTATAATTTCCATACCTAAATATGTTAGCGGGTTTTTGGCAGGGCAATCAAACTCACAGACAGAAAGATCAGCAAGTGTTCTATCTGGACAGGTTCCTGGAGTTCCTGGTATTACAATGTCTGTTTCCCCCATTCTCGCTCTGCCTGTTCCGGTAACAAAGGTATATGGTTGGTTTTCCTTGACTTTTCTGATAAGTCCTCTTTCTGCCAAATAACCAAAGTCTCTTTTTGGGAGAGCAAGACCACTATTAAATCCAGTATCAAAGAGTGCTTTTCTCAGTTGATCGTCTTCAACAACTCTAAATCTGAGATAGGCTGCTGAGCTTCCATGAGTCACTTCCATGAATCCTTCTGTAAACAATTCCAATTGGGCTGTTTTAAGTTCTGTCATATCATCCTCAAGATTCTGAACCCGGAGCGGGTGTTTTTGGTTTTTGGGGCACTAGGGCAATCTCAAATCTATTATCCTCCCAAACAATTGAAAATGGAACTCTCATGAAACCTTGAAGAAAACCAATTCCAGCAATTGGCTCCTCTCTTATATATCTATGATCTACTCCGGCAACAGCTAATCTATTCAAACGGAAATCTGTCTCCTGTCCATCTGAGTCTCTGACTGGAACTAAAATGTCTGTTGTTCCAAAAGGTATAATATCAGCTCCATATCTAGAACAATGGTGTTGAGTAACACCACTAACTTTTCCTTCATCTGTAACTTGATTAAAAAGTCCTCTTGGCAAAACAAGGCCGTCGTTTGAACCTGTATCAAGCCTTGCTGATCTGTAAGAAAGTTCTCCAGGAAACTTGAAATCAATATACACAACACAATGTTTTGCTCTTCCTCTTACAATATAGACATCCTCAGGTCTACAGTTTAAATGTTCAAATTTTCCTCTAACAGTAGATATTCCAGCCATATCTAAATCATCCTCAATATCAATTCGTTTATCTTCTCGCCTCTGTAGCCTGTGTCGCCGCGAGGGAACGGCTGTTTGATTGAGATTAAACCTTTTGATGCTGGGTGCAGCCTTATTGGGACCTTCAAACCAACTTCCTTCAATTTGGATCCATCTAGGAGTTTTGCGGCGGCGTCCTTTGATTTTTTCTCATCGATTTTTTTCTCGCCGTTTTCTTTGGCCCTTTTCAGCAAAAGCTTTTCCAAAGTCTCCTTGGTCACTTCGCCCCATGTTATGCATGACATTGACTTCTTGAGCATGCCATCGATTTCTTTTGTTTTTCGAAGCAGGTTGCAGTTGTTAACCCTTTTCAAATTAAGCATGTCCATTGTATCGCGGATTTCCTTGTTTATTTTTACATTGCCCTTCAACCTGATTGCAGCATATAACTCTGTCATATAGGGAACCAAGGTTCCTCTAACCCTCCTTTATATTTACTCATAATTTTACTAATTCACCTTTCACTTGGTTCAAAGCTTGTAGAGCTTTAAAAACAGAATTGGCAAGGTTAACCCTTGTCCCTGTCTGGCCGTAAGTTTTTACCCAGACATCCTTTAAGCCTGCTAGCTTTAGGATTTTTTTAGCCTCATCATCAGCGACAACACCGACGCCCTTTGGCGCAGGCAATAAAACAAATGTTACAGAGCCGTACTTGGCTTCTACTTTGAATGGGATTGAGTGGTTTGTTTTGCAGCCGCATTCCCAGCTGCCACAGCCCCTTTTTATTGTGATAACATTCAATTTGGCTGCCTTAACTGCCTTTTCGATTGCGGCGCGATGGTCTGTCCCGGACTCTTTGGCCAAGCCCACAATACCGTCTTCATTTCCAACAGCAACAAGCGAGGACATGCTGTACCTTCTACCAGATTTGTGCATCCTTGTTGTGATCCTTGTGGCTGTCCTCTTGGTTCCACCACCTTTTCCAGGGCTGCCTCCCACATAAATTATTTCCTGTTTTAGGTTTGGGATTAAGTAATCAACAATTTCCGGCTCCAAGATCAGCTCGCCCGCAGCCAAAATTTGGTCCACTGATGTGTATTTGCCGTTAATAACATCTTGGCCTAATTTGGTTTTTGGGATCCATGTCCCTGCCTTTTCTGGCCCTTTTCTGGCTGTTTTCGGCACTTCTTTTACTGCCTCTGGTTTTACAGCTTCTTGTTTTTCAGCTGCTTCCTTGACCTCTTGCACTGCTTCAGCTGTATCGCCTGCAATTTCCTCTTCAAGTAGAACTTCACTCTCAAGCTTTTCTGCCATATAACAATCAATGGTGAGTATTAGTATGATATATATAAATACTATTCCTTTTCCCTTATTGGGCTCAGTCACCTTTATAGCGCCTTCTCTTAGCTATTTCCCCGAACCTTTTCATCACTTCTTTGTATTTTGGGTGGCCTTCATAGCCTTCCAGAATGTTTTTCCAGACAAGGTCTAAAATTTCAAAATGTGTGGATTTTATTGCCTCATATAGAAGGTAAAGGTCGGTTGCCTGGTCCTCAACCTTCGCGGAGTTTTTCCCAAGGCCGAAGTCTATTAAATATAGGGAACCTACGGTTCCTCTAACCCTCCCCTCTTCTTTACTTCCTAGAATCATATTGGAGGTTGTCAGATCCCCATGCACGATTCCCACTGAGTGGAGATTGGCTACAGTAGAGCCGATTTGTCTGGCTATTTCAGCAGCCTCTTTTTTTGACTTTTTATTTAGAACATCTTTCAGCTTTTCCCCATCCAAAAACTCCATCTCGATTTTGTAATCTGTTGAGTCCAAAACCCGCGGGACAGGTAGGCCGTTTCTTTTTGCCTTGTCCAGCAGACCAACTTCCCAGCCAGTCCTGTCCTTCCTCAGCTTGCTGTCCAACTGTTTTACCCTGTAGTTTTTTTGTATTCTTTCTTTTACTAGAACTTTTCTACCACCCTTTTCTTCTAAATACAAAATTGCCTCAGCGCCGCGGTTTAAAATTTTCATATTTTCTTCTTTTTTTCCTTTTCAAAGTTAAGGGATTCTGAAAGCACGCAAAACCTCTTTCCAGCTTTT
>DATDTO010000120.1:0-3530 GCA_035290825.1 archaeon | reverse complement strand
TGCCGCCTTTTGTCATGTAAGGGTTGCCTGTTTTGTTTTCAAATACTATGGAGCCATCTGAAACAATATCAATATGGCCTTTGAGAAGTATTGTGCAGTTTAGTTTTTTTGCGTATGTTTTTACCAGGGCTTTTCTAGCCTCCAAATCTTTGGGTATTTTTCTTCCAGCTATAATAGAAAATTCTCCCTCATGTGGGGTCAGGACAAAGTTTTTATTCAGCCCTTTTGGCAGATACTTGAGAGCATCACCATCGATGACGCAGGGTTTCTTTGTTTTCCACATTAACTTACAGAAGCTTGATGATTTTTCTCCGAGGCCATTACCGAAAACAACGGCATCTGCGCGGATTTTCTGGGTTTCTTTGAAATGTTTGTTTGTCAGAAAATCCCCATGTAATGGAAAGGTGATTAGATTTGGAGAAAAGGAAGCTGAAATATCTGCAGCTTTTTTAGGGGCAGCTATATAGACTAGATCGCAACCAGATTTTAACGCGGCTAATCCTACTAGAGCAGGGGCTCCTGTGTAGACATTGGAACCACCAATTACAAGAACTTTTCCAAAGTCGCCTTTGTGTGACCAAGGATCCCTTTTCTTATACACGTCTTTTATCAAAGCCTTAATTTGCATATTTTATATATATAGGGAGGGTAATTATATTATATGGGAAAGGAAGGCGGTAGAGGCAAACTTGAGATCATAAGGGACGTTCTTGTTATAGTGGTTTGCCTTGTTTTCCTTGCGAGCATACTTATCGGCGGTTTCCTTGTTTTGAAATATGGGCCACAAGTCTACAAGATTGCCAGCAGCGCTTATGGTACTTTAAGCGGCCTTACAGGGATTAGTGGCGGCGCTGCAAAGCAGTTCATAAATACAGGCGGCGGAGATAATCCAGCTCTATGCAGTCAGCTTCTTGAGGCTGAAAGCGCATTCCAGTCAGGCGATGCTACAACAGCATCGAAAAAATTGGACAGCGCAGAAGCAACTGCAAGATCAGAGGGTCTGACAACTGTTGTCAAGCTGATTGGTGATGTCAAAAAAGCTGTGACCGCTGGGAATGCTTTGGGAGTTTTGTCAGCCAGGGCAGCTTTAAACAGCGAATTGGGCTGCGAATGATGTTATAACAAATATTTACTAAGTTCTTGCTCCTGTATTCTCAATATAGTTTTCGGCACTTCTTTCTTTTCACCAAAATTAGACTCGAGTTTTCTGGCAGCTTCTGTTTCCAGTGCTTTTAGTTCTGGAACACCTCTTGCAAAACCAACAACCCTGAAATATTTCCCAGTTGCAAAATCCGCTGGGCCAGTCCATCCATAGGAGTGCGTGTCAACTTCCAGGGCGAGTATTTCCAGCGGGCCTTCTTTGCCATTAAGGTGGATGTAAATTGTGTTGAGCATACAGACAAAATCTATTTGACAGCACCATGGCTTTGAGAAAGGCTTTTTATTGTTTTATCCACATACTGCCATAATCATAGAATATTGCAGGTAAGTTTAAATTATCAACTATGCCCATATACCTACAATTGTTTGAAAAATCGAACATATGTTCGATAAATAGAACGTATTTAAGCAAGAAAAACAAAGGTAATCCATGATAGAGGACATTATCAACTCTAAGGTGAAAATCAGGATTTTAAAGCTGTTCTGTGGTGGAAAGTCTTTCTATGTTTCAGAAGCCGCAAGAGCGGCAAAAGTGTCGAAGTCTAGGGCTAGCCAATGTATGAGGGGGTTGTCTGAAAAAGGTATTTTGGATAAGAAAATCATTGGTAGAAGCGTGATGTATTCGCTTTCTTCCGGTGTGTTTGCTAAGAGTGTTATCAGCCAGCTATGTAGAAGCGAGGAACTCCTTGATGAGATAGGGGTGGACTTTACCAAACAGGCAAAGAAAGCTAAGCCTATCAGCATAGCAATTTTTGGATCTTCTATAACAGGAATAAAACCTGGAAACGATGTTGACTTTTTTGTAATCTCTGCCGAAAAGGATATTTTTTATAAAATAGCTGCAGAGCTGACAGAGAAGTTTGGAATTAGAATATCTGTCACAACAATGGTCAAAGCCGAATTTATTAGGAAGGCCAAGATGGGGGAAGAGTTTTCTATAAACATTCTAGCAAATCATAAACTTATTTATGGGAAGGGGTTGGAGAGTCTAATATGGTGAGAGAAGTTAAAAATGAAGAGGCTGAGAAGTTTTTAAAAAAGTCTGAAGAGTTTTATGGGTCAGCATTGGAAAATTATCAGAAAGGGATGTATAATGTAAGCATATTCAATTCCTCACAAAGCGTTATCTTGGCTAACGACGCCTTCTGTATATTTTATCTTGGAAGAAGGGCTAGCAAAGATCACAGAGAAGCCATCCAAATGCATGTTCAGGCATCTTTTGGAAAGCAATCTAAAAAGGAGATCATTGCTGAGGCTCTTGAGAAAAGAAGCGAATTTGGATATACTCAAAAAGAAGGTACGGATAAGGAAGCCAATCTTCTTCTCATAAGGGCCAAAAGGTTCTTGGACTGGGTAAAAAGCAATATAAAATAGACCCAGTAAACTACCATAAAATCTCAACCTCGTCTGCTCTCCACAATGGATTTATATCATCTTTTTTTGTGTCGAAGTTTTTGCACGCGGACTTTTGCATAACCACACCGGTCCACGCAATCATCGCACCATTGTCCATTGCGTATTCCTTTGGCACAGAGTAAAATTTTGCTTCCCTTTCTTTGCACATTATTTCTAACATCTCCTGCAATCTTTTATTTGCTGCAACACCGCCAGTCAGCAAAACTTCTTGTTTTCCAGTATGGGCCAATGCCCTCTCAGTAACTTCTGTCAACATTGCGAAAGTTGTTTCCTGAAAACTAAAACAAGCATCCTCTTTACTGATTCCAGATTTTACTTTTTTACCTGCTTCTGTGACAATTCCAGTAAAAGATAGATCCATTCCTTTTACAACATAGGGAAGTTCTATATATTTTCCTGATAAAGCTAGGCGCTCAATCTCCGGCCCGCCTGGAAAACCGATACCAACCTCACGTGCAAATTTATCCAAAGCATTTCCAATTCCAATATCCTGAGTCTCGCCAAAAATTCTATATTTGTTTTCTATTCTTGTTATAACTTGTGTGTTTGCGCCGCTTGTGTACAACACAACTGGGTCTTTGCAGGAAGTTGTCAGTTTACCAATTTCTATGTGCGCAACTGGATGGTTTACACCATAAACAGGTTTACTGGTTTTCTTGGTCAAGTCAAAAATAAAGTCTTTTCCAACTCTCAGACATGGGGAAAGCCCAGGGCCTTGGGAAAAACAAAGTATATCAACTTGTTCTAAATCTACCTTTGCTATTTTCAAGGCGTCTGTCAAAACTTTCTCTGAAACTTCCTTATGATGTTCAGCCGCGTCTATCGGTTTTATTCCCCATCCTTCTGGGGGTTTGTAGACAGACTTAGCATTAGCTAATATTTTTCCTGTATCTTCTACAATTCCTATTGAAAATGTATGGGCAGTGCTTTCTAAACATAAGCAAATCATAGAG
>DATDTO010000119.1:0-12644 GCA_035290825.1 archaeon | reverse complement strand
CAACCTTATGGACGAGTTAAAAAAAGTTTGTAGGGTTAACAAACCCGATCTAAAAGTTCTGGTTGTGGACAGCCTCACAGGCAATGATGCAGTTGAGCAGGCGAAAACCTTTGACGCTGAAATAGGGATTGATGCGGTAGTATTGACAAAGGTTGATGTTGATGAAAAAGGCGGTGCCATACTGTCTGTTGCCTACGCAGTCAAAAAACCCATTTTATTTTTGGGTGTTGGGCAAAAATATGAGGAATTCGAACAGTTTGACCCAAAAAAGTTTGTGAAGAGCTTGATGGAAGAGTAATTTGAAATTGGTATGAAAAAAGATCAAATAGAACCAGAAAAATATCCCAAAGTCTATCAAGACTATTTAAGAAAAGAAGAAAAACTTGTCATAAAATTTTTAAAAGGAACAGGTTCTGTTTTAGATGTTGGTTGTGGAACAGCTAGGTTGGCACCCAAAATTTCAAGTTTAGTAAATCAATATGTAGGAGTGGAAATAAGCTCCGAGTATTTTAAAATAGCAAGAGATAGATCACAACGCTTCAGAAATATCAAGATAATAAAATTAAATGCAGAAAACCTATCAAAGAAATTTGAGAAAGGCCAGTTCGATAAAACAATCTCTACTTGGAATACTGTAGGTTGCTTAAAAGACGACAAAAAAGTAATTAAGGAAATTTTTAAAGTCACAAAAAACAAAGTATTTTTCTCTGTTCTTCCAAGAGGCTCCCTCGAAAAAAGGATAGAGTATTACAACAAGTTAAAGGTTAAACACACCGTAGATAGAGAAAGTGAAATCATAAAATCGAGACAATGGGGAGTTGTTAGAGCTTACTCGGATCAAGATATAAGGAACCTAGTTAAAAACACTGGGTTTAAGATAGAAAAACTTAAACAAATAAATAATGTGGGTTTTGTGGTTTATTTGCGTAAATAGTCATCAACCAACAAAATATCCCAATGCTTCTGTAACATCCTTCACCTCTATAACATCAATTCCAACTTCCTTGTCAATGCTGATCTTTGTTGGTATTGTCTCTGTTGTGCACAGCTCAGCTGAACCTACTTGTTCACATGTCTTCTTTTTCTCGTATGTTTTTGTTGTGCCTTGGTTTGGAGGGGCCAAAAATGTAGTTGCGCCGACATCCTTTGCAGCCTTTGCTTTTGCAAGGACTTCACCAACTGATCCAATTGTCCCATCCCTGTTTATTGTCCCTGTCATTATGACATCCTGTTTTAGTTGTTTGTTCTCTATTGCGCCAATTGTTGCGATTGTCAAGGCAGCGCCTGCTGAACCGCCTTCAATGACGGTTGCATTAGCCCTGACAGTGTAAATTATGTCATATTTAGACAAGTCTGTTTTCGTATAATCCTCTGCGACAGCCTTGGCGGTCCTTATAGATGTCTGTGTGTCAACCCAGAACAACAACTTATCTATATTTGCCAATATCCTTCCAGAGCCAGGGACGATTTCAACATCCAAATTTGTCACAACCCCATTTCCCTGTTCATCAACTGCAGGAATCCTTACTGTTGCAAAGGTGCGGTTGGCTACCGGCAAGTTTGTATAATCCTTGACAATTGTTTTGGTTATTGTTGGCGGGGATGATATGATTGTTTGCGTCGGCGTAACAAATGTGCCTATTAAGAAACCGGCTATCACAGCTAACAAAACAGCAACTGTCCATTCACCTGCTCTATGGTTTTGTTCAAAGTTTTTCAGTTTGCTGTATTTTGCCCTAGACCTTTTCGCCATAAATAAACTTGTGAGCGCGCTATTTTATACTTTGTGAACCCGGGTTCTACACTATAAAACATATAATAGTAGAGGCGCACCCGCAGTCGAAATATAGAAATTAAGTGGTTAATCTACACTTCCTTCTCTGCTCTGCGACCCCATAAGCATCATTGACTTCGACAGTGCAACCTATGCAATGCCAATTTAATACAGCTTAGGGCTGCTGCCTTCCGACCCTGACCCAGTTCACTACACTAACGATCCTATGAGACAAAGCTTCTCAGTTGGAAATACAGGCCAAATAACTCCTATAAACCTTCCTTGAGCTTCGACCCCACCTATAAAGGGGTTTGTGGTAACAAGGGACCCTTAGCCCCCCAGTCTAGCCTCTACCGTTTTTATTTATGGATAGTGTATATAAATGCATGGCAAAAGCCGATATTATCAGCCAATTCAAGAAGGCCTGCACAAACTGCGGGGACACCAATTACCATACAGAAAATGACATTTCCTTTATCACAGGCAAGCCAGGTTTTGATGTCTGTAACATCTGCGGTTTCAAGGTGATGGGCTTCCCGAAACTTTCTATGGATGAGATAAAAAAGCTGAAAAAAGAGTTTTCCAAAAAACCAAAGTTGCACTTCGCAAAACCAGACAAAAAACACGAGCTGTTATCATTCATTTTCATGTTCGCTATAATTTTGATACTGTTCGCTTTTGTATTGATCCAAATTTAATTAGTAAACGTTTTCTTTTCCGAAAATAAAGTTTAGAAATAGGAGGATTTGAGGGGATGGGGGTAGCCGTCCCATCCGCCCCAAAAGTTGGAAAGATCCTCTTTTAAAAAGAGTGTAACAGGGTTGGAAGTTGACAACAGTCAACTTCGTCCTCCCTCTTTTAGCAGGCTGAAGGAAGGAAATAGATCCCCTATAAATTTTCAAGGATCTATTTCAACCTTCTTTGACAAACCTATAATCAAACAGAAAGCAGGTTCTGCTTGACTTTCTAATCAGTACTTGGTGAATCTTATTAACTACATTTGTGAATGGTTGATATAGAAGCAAAATCTAGATCTATCGTCCATAAAGTATACCCTTTTCTTTTGCAAAAGAAAAGGTATAACCAAAAGAAAAACAGATACTTATATAGAAATCAACAAACTAGTAATATGGTCGCTGGAGATATTGTAGTGCCTAAGTGGTTTTTCGGGTTTGACTCAGCCATATATATTTTCGTCGCCATTGTAGGTTTCCTGATAACTTACTATTCCTACAAAATGTACGCCACTACATCAAAAAAACAGCACCTCTTCCTTTACTGGGGCTTCAAAATAATTAGCATAGGCTTCCTGTTGCTCGCAATAACAAGGATATACAGCTACGGGATTGTTCTCCCAACTTGTACAGATGAATGTGTTTTGACAACTTCAGGCAGCGCGTTTACAATAACCGATTTCGGCTACTGGATCTATTTCGCGGCCTCTCTGTTAGCCTATTTGATGTTCATCCTAACATCAATGTCAGAAAAAATAAGGTTGCCTATACCGTTTATCCTGCCTGTGTGGTTTGCAGCGTTCCCATATTTCCACATAACCTCGATATTCCTGCTAGCCTTTGTGATATTCAACAACATCCTCAACTTCCTGCGCAACAAAAACATGACAACCTTGCTTGTATTGCTAGCCTTCATATTCATCGGAATATTCCACATGTCCTTGGTGGTGATACCGATAAACCAGACAGTCTATGTGTTCGCGCACCTTTTCCTGTTGTTGGGCTTCCTCTCATTTTTGTTCATGTTGGTAAAAGTTTTGAAAGTTGGAAAGTCTAAGTAGTGGTCCTCTATGCAGAGAAGAAGAACAGAGATACACATACTGCATGATATCTTGCAGTTGATAGAGAAGAAGGGCGGTGTGGCTAAGCCAACCCACATACTTTATGGGGCTAATTTGTCCCACAAAAGGATGATGGGTTATATAGAGTTTTTGGAAGGCAGGGGGTTTATAGAAAAAGTCCCGCGCGGAGAAAAAACAACCTATAGAATCACAGACAAGGGGAAGAAGTTTTTGTCAGAGTTCAAGAAAATCGAGGAGTTGTCAAACGCCTTTGGAATAGGCCTATAGGCTGCTAACTTTAAATACCTACGAGGGAATATTAGAGAATAATTAAGGAACCGGTTTTATGGTAGAATATGATGTTATAATTGTTGGCGGCGGTCCTTCTGGGGCCACAGCAGCGATGTATCTTGGGAAAGCTGGTAAAAGGGTGCTGTTAATTGACAAAGCCTCATTCCCTCGCGACAAAACATGCGGTGATGCGCAGGGCAGGAAAGCAGCAAACATAATGAAGGAGCTAGGAATTTATGAAGGGTATGAACAGCTCCCTGGCCAAAAAATTTATGGTTTAACGCTTAGCTCGCCAGATGGGACTCAAGTCCACGTAGACGTTGAAGACAGGAAAAACCCACCGCCTGGGTATGTGCACAAGAGGGCTGTTTTTGATGGTTATTTGTTTGAGTGCGCAAAGAAAGCTGTCGAGACAAAGATACTAACTTTGAAAGATGTTATAGTTGAAGGTGATGTCGTTAAAGGTGTTGTAGGTGTTAACCAATGCGGTCAGACAGAAGAGATTCGAGCAAAAATTGTGCTGGCTGCTGATGGGGCTTTAAGTGTTATTGCAAGAAAGTTTGGGTTAGTGGATAATCCACCAGAGCATGTAATATCTGCCCTCAGGATTTACTACAAAAATGTAAAAGGTCTCACAGACAGACTAGAACTTCACCTTGTCGACAAGCTTATTCCTGGTTACTTCTGGATTTTCCCGTTACCAAACAATGAGGCGAATGTTGGTTTGGGGATGATAATCAAAGATATGCAGGAGAAGAAAGTTAATTTGAAGCAGGCTGTGTTAGATGAAATAAAAAATAACCCATTGTTCAAAGACAGATTTGCAGAAGCAGAAGCCCTGGAAGATGTAAAAGGTTGGACAATACCAATTGCTAGTCATCACAGGAAAATATATGGCAATGGTTTCATGCTTTTAGGCGATGCAGCGAGCCTTATAGATCCGCTAAGCGGCGAAGGTGTTGGCAATGCAATGATTTCTGCCAAGGTTGCGGCAGAAGTATGCCTTGAGGCGCTTGAAGAGGAAAGGTTTGACGAAAAGTTTTTGAAGAGGTATGACAAAAAGCTCTGGGATGTGATAGGCGATGAAATCAAGGCAAACACAAGGCTCCAGGTTTTAGGGAAGAAGCATCCACATCTCATTGACAAACTGATTGGAAAAGCCGCAAAGAATGAGGAGTTTAGGAAAGAGTTTGAAAAACTATTGCCTTACACCGGCGGCAGAAAGAAGATAGGCTCAGCCACTTTCTTGAAGATGTTGATTAAGAGTTAATCATCCCTGAAGTTCTGTTTTGATATGTTCTGGAACCGTTTCTGAGAAGATTGGCAAATATCGGCCCACAAATTTTCTATAAAAAACACCGTCGTTATCAATTCCCCATTTAGTGCCGTCTCTCTGTTCATATCACCTTTGCATCTCAGGTACTATTCCAAAATAAGCGCCTATAACATTAAAGATTCCCATACTAGATATATCTCCCACTAAGAAGCCTTAGAGCTTCTCTAGTTTCGGTTGGTATACTATTTGATTCAACAGAAACCCACGGTCTAAACTTAGGTACAGGACCATCCATTGGATTTAATTGCCTATAAACATCGCCAGCACTATCTATACAATAGAAATGTTCGCCTTGTTGGACACCACCAATATAGTCAACATCAGAACCAATTAAGGCCCTGAGGTCATTCAAGAATCCCATACATCTTATTGAGAGCAAATTTTAAATAACTAACAACAATCGTAGTAATAGCCACAGTTGTAACATTTAGAGCGGTTTTTGCTACCTGCTATATCGTCCATTGGAGAACTGCATTGTGGGCAAGGAACCCTTTTAGACTGTTCCGGATGTTGTTGTTCCCTTTTCATTTAAAATATCAAGCGGACCTCCTCTACCTCCCCATCTTTCTACAAACTGATCGGCATAAGTCTCCCCTACAAACCCTGCGCCATCAGAAATTAATTTCTCTTTAACTTCGTCAGGAATATATTTAGCGCGGATAGGCCATCGATAAGTAACCCCTCTTAAATCGCAAGGATCTCCGTCTATTGGTTCCCACTCAGTTATAGATTTAAAATAAAAACCCTCATGATCCCTAGACCAAATATAACCCTGCGAATCAATATACTTACTAACTACAATTAGAGGAAGACCAAAAATAGCTCGGGCAACATTCCATAATCCCATATATCAAATAAGTTTCTGGCCTGTTTTCAAATCTAGAATATGGATAACATTTACAGGGCAACAATCTGCGGCTTCCCTGTTGTTTTTCAGATCCACCATTTCCAATTCCTCTTTCACAATGTTGTCGCCTTCCTTGATGTGTTTTGAGCCAACTAAATCTGATTTCCCATCTGCAGGACTCATTGTCCAGAATTCTGGCGCAACAGCTGCGCAAGCCCCACAACCAATGCACCCCGGCCTGTCATGTTCAATTTTGAAATCTGCCATAGCAATCCATACATTCAATACTTTTAAAGAGTTTTAAACTTCAGCTATATAAAGGTTCCGGGACAAAATTCGGCAGAAGATATAAAGGAGTCGGTCCAAGTATAATACAAAGACCGAGGTTGATACAACACTATATGGTATCAGCTTCCAGCCTTTTATGGAGCAGCGAATTTTCACCTTGGAAGAGGCGGAACAGAACTTGCCTAAGGTAAAAGCGGTTTTTGACAAGATCTTTGAGATCAATGGCAAGGTGCGGGCTGTGTCTGCCGATATTAACAACCTTATAGAGATCTGGGGCAAAGATGTGACAGACCCAAAACACAGGGACTACAAATTCTATATTGAGGGTGTCAAGAAAAGGGATGGTTTAGTGGGCCGCGTAAAGGAGCTGGTTGATGATATCCAGGAAACAGGGGCCTTTGTAAAAGGTGTTGAGGAAGGCCTTGTTGACTTTTTATTTGACCGCGGCGGCGAGATTGTTTGCTTGTGTTGGAAATATGGTGATAAAAGGCTAAGCTACTGGCACAGCGTGGCTGATGGTTATGTTGGTAGAAGGCCGTTAACAGAGCTTCTGGGTGCAACTGGAAACCAGATTAGGGGGATTTAGACAGGAATTAATTCAACTTTTCCAGTAAATACCTTATCCAATTTTCGATAGATGTGAACTTTATCTGCTTGAACACCAACATACAAAAACAGATCTCTTACATAATCTTCAACTTCTTGTTCTGTATCAAAATAACTATCCCCACTATCTTCTATTCTAACCATGTAAATACCATCTGACCTAAGCTGTTTTTGAACGGGTTTTCTTTTGTGCGCATTGTCATCATCTGGCTTTATGTCAATTATAGTGGACGGCATCACTTGTTCTTGTCTTAATTGGTTTGCGCTTAGAATATGCGGACTGTATGGCTCATCCAATATTTCAGGTTCTCTGTTTGCTTTTTCGCGCAGATCGTCAAGGTACAAAGACAATATTCTTCTGTTTGGGCTTTCCACCCTCTCCAAAGCTGCTTGCATTTTTCCCAAAACCCTCTTTCCCAATTGACATACTCTCGATTCGCATACACCTAAAATATAACCAATATCCAAACACGACAAGCATGTTCTATATTTAGGAAAAGGTCTTCTATATGTTCCAGTGGCATTAGAATGGCCGCTTTCTATTCTTTCCCATTCCTCATCAGTTGCTTCCCTTAATCCATATACAAGTTCTATAGTTCCCCTTTCTTCTTGTGTAAGTCCGGCCGCTTCCATTAATCCATAAATAAAATCTTTGTTATCAACATCATCAAAATCATTATGCCGGAATCCCAAATCTAATGTATCCCAACCTTTTCTATTTTTGTGGCCATTAAGCCCCCCCCCATTTGGGTGGTCTGCATGAACAATTTCCCTGGTGGCATTGGACTTAGCTTGCAAATAACTTTGGTGAGCAATTTTAGCAGCTTCCTCTATTTCATCACTAAAGGGTTCTCTGCCCAACTCTGCTCTCAATCTGTTCTCTGCGCTTTCCCAGCGATTTACCTTGCTTCTTGTAGATCTATTATTTCCTAAAGATGCGTTCTCCTCCCTCCTAAAACTATCTTTTATTTCTCCGCGGATTCTATTTGTGGCATGAGTTTGTAATTTTATGCCCCTATTTGGATCAAAAGTCTCAATCGCCTGCATAAGTCCCATAGCCCCATAAGATACAAGATCGTCTTCTTCAATGCTTCTGTCTGTGCTGAATTTACGTGCTATATATCTAATAAGAGGAACAAAACTTTCAATTATCCTGTTCCTTGCCTCCAAGTCCCCTTTCTGCGCTTTTACAACTAGCTGTGCGATTTCCTGATCGCTAAGCCTCTTAACTTTCTCGTGCGGCATAGAGTAAATATAAACAATAAGCTTATAATCTCTTCTGAAACCAATAAAGAGTATTATGATCAAAGTTCTTTGTGGTGGCAGGTTTAATTTCCTGCATAAGGGCCACGAATATTTTTTGAAGAAGGCAAAGGAGCATGGGGATTGTTTAGTTGTTGTTATTGCCCATGATTTACACAATTTGAAAAAACAACAAAGAAAGCAGACGGAACAAAGGAAACAGCAAATAGAGAGCCTCGGGATTGCAGACAAAGTTTTGATTGGGGATCCAGAGGACTTTTTCAAAGTCGTGGTTAAAGAGAAACCGCAAGTTATCGCTTTAGGTTGGGACCAAAAGTTACCATTTCCAAAAGCAAAACTGAATGGGTTGGGAATAAAGACTGTAAAAATAGAGAAATTTGACAAGTAATTATTTCCTGAAATTGTCTACCCTTATAATATCCAAAGACCTGATCCTGTTCTTTTTGAAATCGTGTACAGCAAGTTTTAAGTCTAAACTTCTCAATTCCTCATCCTTCATTTTTGAGAACTCTTCAAAAGTAAACCATTTTGCACTCAACAACTCCGCTTTTGGACACCTTAGTTTACCGCCCACAACAGAAGCCTTAAAGAAAAATTTAACAACATTATGAATCAATTTGTTTTTGTGTTGGTAAACACCAAGCAGACCATCAAGTTTTACATCCAAATTTGTTTCCTCTTTCACTTCTCTAACAGTGCACTCAAAAATATCTTCACCCAAATCTAAATGCCCAGCTGGGAAATTCCATTTACCATAAGCTGCACCTCTTTCCTGCACTAAAACAAGTTTATTCCCCCTAATCACCAAAGCGCCACAAACCACTTCAACTTCATGCATAACTTAATACCCCTAAGGCCTTTAGATCTATTTTTAGTTTAGTGAATGTTGTATATCTTAAGCCCTTTAGTCCTAATTTACAAGCTGTATCAGTATATTCCTTTATATCATCTATATAGACGCACTCCGCTGGTTTACACCCTGTCGATCTAACTGCTTCTCTAAAAATTCTTAAATCCGGCTTGACAAGCCCTGTTTCATATGATAATATAAAACCTTTAAAATGTGATAATACTTTAACCCTTTTACTTAAACTTCTAAAATGGACCTCGTTTGTATTGGAGAGAAGGAAAAGAGGATACCTCTTTCTCAATTTATTTAAAAGTTCCACTAACGGCCTGTTTATTGTAAAAATATTTGACCAAATATAACAGAATTTTCTATAACTGATATCAGATTTAGTCATTTTTTTAACCTGTTTCCAAAACTCCTTTGAGGTTATTTTTCCCCTTTCATAATCATCCTTCATGTTGGAATCAACAACCAATTTTTTTATTTCTTGTTCGGATAAGTTGCAATATTTAGAAAAGCTTTTGCAAAAAACCGACCAGTCAAAAGGTGTAATTACATTCCCCAAGTCGGAGATTATTGCTTTGATCATGTCTGTGTAAAAAACTCCATAGCCTCTTTTAGCCCTTTTTCCAAATCGTATTTTGGTTCCCAACCAAGGAGTTTTTTTGCTTTGCCTATATCAGCCCTCGCGTCCTTCGGCTCAATAACAGGGTCTGTATATATTGGTTTTATTTTTTTATCTCCTATAATTGTTTTGGCAAGTTGATTTACTGATGTGTTTTTCCCAGATCCGACGTTGATGGCTTCGCCGCCTAGTTTTTTTGTCGCAGCTAACCAGTTCGCCTCAACAACATCCTTTACAAAAACATAATCCCTTGTGTGAGTCCCATCCCCAAATATTGTTGGTGGTTTACCAGAATTTACCAAGGTTATGAATTTTGGTACAACGCAAGAGTATTCTTTTGTTGCATCCTGCCGCGGCCCATAAACATTGAAATACCTCAGGCTTACTGTATCCAGCCCATAAATCTTGTTGTAAAGTTTGCAATATTGTTCTGAAATCAATTTTTGTAAACCATATGGCGAAAGCGGTTGTGGCTCCATAGTCTCCTTTTGGGGCGTCGGCGCATCACCATAAACAGCGCAGCTCGAAGACAACACAAATTTTTTCACACCTGTTTTTCTTGACAGCTCTAGTAAATTTAGCGTTCCAGTTGCATTGACTTCATGTGTTTTTATCGGCTCCTTTATTGAATATTGGACAAGTGGGATAGCGGCCAGATGGAACACAACATCGATTCCTGAAAAAATGTCTGATATATTCTGTGTTATGTCTTTTTTATGTATTTTTAGTTTACTGTTGCCTTTGTGTTGGTCCAAGTTTTTTGTGTCGCCAGAAATATCAATCACAACAACTTCCCAATTTTCTTGTAACAATCTGTCCACTAAATGGCTTCCGATAAATCCGCAACCACCTGTTACTAATGCACGCATATTATCAACTACTTGACTTGGTATTTGGGTTTTCTATCTTAAATCCACCAGCGCTTTCTATGTAATCTATTCTACAGCCCTCTATCAACGGCAAGCTCTTCTTCGCAATGAAAACCTTTATGCCATTCTCCTCAATCACGATCTCATCGTTTGTCGGTTTTTTCTCAAAATCAATGTCATAAACATATGTTGAGCAGCCTGCCGATACAATCCCAAATTTCAAGGCGTAATCACCAATGCCTTTAGCAGCCATCGTACTCTTTATTTTTTCGGCCGCTTTGGGGGTTATTGTCAATATTTTATCTGGTTTTGCTTTGCCCTTTTGCTTTTCCTTCTCTTCCAATTTCTGGTTCAATTCAAGGGTTATTTTATTTAGAACCTCTTTTGGTAAATTCAAGTTATCGGCAGTTTCTTCCAAACTACTCAGGATATTCTTGTTTATCAATGTGGGGCTTATACCGTTCTCTACGAGGACTCTTGAAAGGTTTGGATTTCTCATCAACAAGTCCCTTATCTTGGTCTCTTTTGTGATCGACATAGACAATACTTTCCTAGTATATTTAAAACCTTTGGATATACACAGGTTATGGAAATCATAGCCCTAACAAGCGACATCATGTTTATACCACTTATACAAAGCGCGCTTTCTAAGCACCATGTCCAACTTATAGAATCTTACAATGGAGAAGACGCAGGGTTGTTTGTTTTGGATATGGATCACAAAGACAGCTTTGAAGTGTGCAGGAAATTCCCTGAAAAATCGATCTGCTTCGGCTCGCACAAAAACACAGAGCAAATCAAGAAGTTTAGGGAACTTGGCTGTAAGGGCGTGGTCGCGCGATCGATGCTAAAGAAGACGTTGGAAGAGATTAAAACTTAGATGTTCAATTATTTTATGGGATATCAATTAGAAGCAGACATCAACGGAGACGCTAGACCTCGGGTAACAAGATCGATGAACAGAGGCATAGCAGAGATAGGCAGGTCGCAATTGCAAGAAGATGTTTACGTTGGCATCGCCGGTTATGTCAGGTTTAGAGGAAGACAAAGGCAAGAAGTTGTTGGGCGAATAGATTAAGCAATCTGTTCTCGAGTCTTAATGGTATATACAGCCTATTTAAAGCTTGTTTTATTTTTTAGTTTATGGTAGAGCGTGTAGATGTTGGAATGGGACATTATGAGGTAGCTGAAGTTCCAATAGTTCTATCTACTAGAGGACTTGGACCGTGTATTGGCATTGTTATATACGACAAAATAAGTAGGCGTGGTTATTTGGCTCATTCTGATGGACTAGATCTAACTGCTGTCAGAAAGGTCGTGGAGATTGCAACAGAAGGACAGGGAAAAAGAATTTTAAGAGCTGTTGTAAGCGGTGGTTCGAAGGTGGATAAAATACCCGAACGGTATTCCTATCAAAATGGAAATATAAGTCGTGAAGATTATGAAAGAGCCTTGGAGGAAAGAGATCAAGGAAATGCACAGTTAGAAGCAGTCAGAGCAGAGCTTCTAGAGTCCTTGAGAAAAAGAGAAATTAGGGTTAGAAATAGATTGGCTACAATGTCTGATAGAGTTTCTTCTTTGCGTCTCTATACAACTGATGGCAGAATGATTGTAGAAGAATGTTGGTCATGTTGGCGTTAAGCAATCTGTTCGCCTGTCTCAGCATTCTTGATGTGGATAACCTTTTTAGGGCAGCCGTCTGCTGCTTTTTTCAAGCCTTCTAACTGGCTTTCATCAACAATCTTCTCAAAAAGTTGTGTAGCGGGGTTTAATTTTCCACCAATTAGCTGCGCCTTTCCAGTCGCCTCCATTAACCAATGCTCTGGATTGACAACTGCACAAGTCCCTGCGCCGATGCACTTCTTTCTGTTGTATTCGACTTTGATTGTCATATTAATTTCCACCTTCAATCTGAGCGGGTTTTACAATTACTTCAACAGGCTTTGGATCCTCTGCAGCCTCCTCTTCAGTCCATTCTGGTCTATAGCCAAAGGGCGTATAATCTCTTTTAATTGAAATTGCTGGGCTTCGTCTTTTTGATTGCGTTATCTATATCAAAACAAATCATTAATGTTATAGGCAAATCAGAGAAGCTCAAAT